>CAZMPV010000057.1:4460-11483 GCA_964567985.1 uncultured Gemmatimonadaceae bacterium | reverse complement strand
CTAGGGCCTTCTCGGCGGCAGGAAGGGAACGGTGTCTCCCTGGGCGATCCGCCAGCCCTCGAAGCGACGGTGGATCTCCTGGAAGTCTCCGGTGGGGAGCTGACGCCAGAAGATCGACTCGGTGGGCAGGGGCCAGTTTCCGCTCGGCGGGCCCGACGCCGGCGGGAAGAAGGCCCGCCCGCCGGCGTTCTCGTCGGGCTCGGGCGTGCCGAAGAGCCACTCCACCGAGACGAGGGACGTGTCGGGTCCGATCTGCATCGTCCCGTGGATCGAGGGGCGGTCCCCCCGTCGGGGACAGAACTCGAGCATCCATCCGAAGTCGCCCCGGTCCCGGATCTCGAAGCGGTGGAGGTCGCCGAAGAGGGGCGAGACGAAGTGCGGGGCGAAGTCGGCCTCCAGCGGTGGATACGACCAGGAGTCGAAGGAGCGGCCCTCGTCGGTGCGGCGCACGGGGAACGCGTAGCCGTTTCGCCTCACGATCCGGGCCCAGCTGAAGCGGAGCTGGGACGACGATCCCCGCTGTTCCAGCATCTCGTCGGGCAGCTCCAGGGGGCCGATCTCGTCCCGGGCCACCAGCTCTTCGCTGGAGGCCAGGTACGTGGCGATCCCCACCGTGTCCATGGGCCCGACGTACCGCTGCCGGGCACGGTCCCAGATCGTCCGGGCCCGGAGGTCGTCCTCCACTTCGCAGTCCCTCCGCTCCGACTGCACCACGAGCCCCTCGATCGAGATCGGCTCGGCGGCCAGGCGGAACTCGAAGTGGCCGGGCCCGTCCACCTCCCTGGTCGCGATCCGGTAGCCCAGACGACCTGCCCGGAGCGCCTCGATACGGGTCGTGATCTCCTCGGGGAAGCCGAAGCGGCCGTCGGCGCCGGTCAGCCTGGAGGCGATCCGGACCGAGTCGGACCACGCCTCCACGACGACGCCGTCCAGGGGCGTGCCGGTGGTGTCGGTGACGACCCCCGTGACCTGTCCCGTGAGGGGGACGGCCGAAGAGAGCAGGAGGCCCAGGGCCAGCGCCGCGGCGGTCCCGGAGGGAGGGCGAGCCCGGGTGGAAGGCACGGCGGGGATGTCCGACGCAGGGTCCATGGCGGGGCCTCGGGTTCGGGGTGCCGCTGGATATCCAACCGCGGTCGGGCATCGAAGGTTCCGCGGCCCCGACGCCGGTCGCGCTTTCCTCAACGTCCGCCGCGCCGTAATTGTCCATGGTGCAGACGTACTTCGACCGGATCCACATTCACTCTCTGGAGTCGCTCATGTCCCTTCTCGGACCGTCCTTCGGACCGGCGAAGCTCCTCCTCCGCCTGGCCGTGCTGTGCGCGGTGGGTCTCGGGGGGCTCGCCACGGGAGCCCGGGCCCAGCCCCAGCCCGAGCATCCCGACCGCCCCCTCTTCTACGCGATCGAGGGTGCCCGGATCGTCACCGGTCCCGGAGCCGTGGTCGAGGACGGGACCGTCGTCTTCAGCAGGGGGGTCGTCAGCGCCGTCGGGACCGACGTGGAGATCCCCCCGGAAGCGTGGGTCGTGGACGGCTCGGGTCTCACGGTCTATCCGGGGCTCATCGACGCCCTGAGCGGGGCGGGGCTGGAGAGCGAGACCGCCCGGCGGGGCGGTCCTTCCGGGGGACGCGCCGGGAGCGACGACGAGGGGGACCACTCCTGGGGCCCCGAGGACCGGCCGGCGACCACGCCGTGGAAGGTCGCCGCCGAGGGATTCGAGTCGGACGCCGACGCCGTGGCCCGCTGGCGGAACGGGGGCTTCACCAGCGCGGCCGTGGCCCACGAAACCGGCTTCGTCGCGGGGCAGGCGTCGCTGATGAACCTGGGCCGGGGGGAGCCCGGCGCGCAGGTCGTCCGGACGCCGGTTGCGGTGCGCCTGAACCTCCGGGGCGGCCCCGGGCACGACGGCTACCCGGGATCGCTCATGGGCGTCTTCGCCTACTTCCAGCAGCTCTTCCTGGACGCCGAGCGCTACGACCGGGCGTGGAGCCTCTACGAGGACGACCCGCGGGGCCGGGAGCGCCCGGAGTTCGACCGGACCCTGGACCCGCTCCGGAACGCGGTGACGGCGGGCACGCCCTTCCTCTTCCCCGGCGACGACCCCAAGGAGATCCGCCGGGCGCTGAGGGCGGGTGAGGAGGGGGGCTTCACTCCCCTGGTCTACGGGGCCCGGACGGCGTACCGGGCGCCCGAAGCCCTCTCGGGCCACCCCGTCCTGGTGAACCTCGACTGGCCGGAGGCCGCCGAGGACGGCGACCCGGAGGCCGAGGCCTCCCTGAACGAGCTCCGGGACCGCTACTACGCGCCGTCGACCCCGGCGGCCCTCGTCGAGGCCGGCGCCGACGTCGCCTTCTACTCCGGCGGCCTCGGCGGACCGAAGGAAGTCCTGGACGCCGTCCGCGACGCGATGGAGGCCGGCCTCTCCGCCGACGACGCGCTCCGGGCCCTGACGCTGACGCCCGCCGAGATCTACGGCGTCTCCGACCGCCTGGGCACGCTGGACGAGGGCAAGGTCGCCAACGCCGTCGTCACCGACGGGGACCTCTTCGCCGAGGACACGTCGGTCCGCATGGTCTTCGTCGACGGCCGCAAGTACGACGTGCCCGAGAACGGCGACCGCACGGCTCGGGGCGGCTCGGAGGACGAGGACGAAGACGAGGACGAGGCCGAGCAGGCCTGGGAGCCGGTCCCCATGGCCGAAGCCCGGGGCGCCTACGCCGAGCCCGGCGTCCTGGCGGTCACGAACGCCACCGTCCACACGGTCACGAACGGCGTGCTCGAGAACGCCACGGTCCTGGTCCGGGACGGGCTGATCGACGCGGTGGGCACCGACGTGAGCGTGCCCTCCGACGCCCACGTCATCGACGGCGAGGGCATGCACGTGACCCCGGGGATCATCGACGCCCACTCCCACATGGCCGCCGACGCCATCAACGAGGGCTCGATCGCGGTCTCGGCGATGGTGGGTATCCAGGACGTCCTCGACCCGAACGACGAGACGATCTACCGGGCCGCCGCCGGCGGGGTCACCACGGCCAACGTGCTCCACGGGTCGGCCAACCCGATCGGCGGGAAGAACGCGGTGATCAAGATGCGCTGGGGCGCCGACGCCGACGGGCTCCTCTACGAGCACGCCATGCCCGGCATCAAGTTCGCCCTGGGCGAGAACACGAAGCGAGATCGGAATCCGGACCGCTATCCCTTCACGCGCATGGGGGTCCAGGACGTGATCCGGAACGCCTTCCAGGACGCCCGGGACTACATGGCCGAGTGGGACGCCTACGAGGCCGCCCGGAGCCGGGGTGAGAATCCGATCCCGCCCCGGACGGACCTGAAGCTCGAGACGATGGCGGAGATCCTTCGGGGCGAGCGCCAGGTCCACGCCCATTCCTACCGGGCCGACGAGATCCTCCAGCTCATGCGGACCGCCGAGGAGTTCGGCGTCCGGATCGCCGTCTTCCAGCACGTGCTGGAGGGCTACAAGGTGGCCGACGAGATGGCCGAACACGGCGCCGGCGGCTCCACCTTCTCCGACTGGTGGGCCTACAAGATGGAGGCCTACGACGCGATTCCCCACAACGCCGCCCTCATGACCGACCGGGGCGTGGTCGTCTCGATCAACTCCGACTCGGGAGAGGAGGTGCGCCACCTGAACCAGGAGGCCGCCAAGACGATGAAGTGGGGCGGGCTGTCGGCGAACGAGGCCCTGCGCCTCGTGACCCTCAATCCGGCGATCCAGCTCGAGATCGACGACCGGGTGGGCTCGATCGAGGAGGGCAAGGAGGCCGACCTGGTGGTCTGGAACGACGATCCCCTGAGCCTCTATGCCGTGGCCCAGACCACGATCGTCGACGGCAAGATCTACTTCGACCGGGAGATGGACCGTGAGCGGCAGGAGGAGATCGAGCGTGAGAAGTCCGAGCTGATGGAGCGCCTCGAGCCCGCCGGCGAGGACGGGGAGTCCTCGTCCGGAGACGCCGTGGCGTCCGAGGGGGAGAGGAACCGATGAGCCGCCGCCACGACGCTCGAAGCCACCGCCCGAACCCGACGACGAAGACCAGGGAGACGACGATGACCGAGACCGATTCGCTTTCCGGCGCGCTCCGGAGCGGGCTCGCCGCGCTGACCGCCGTGGCGGCCCTCGCCGTCGCTCCCGCGGCGGACGCCCAGGAGCCCGGAGCCTACGCCCTCACCGGGGGCGAGATCCACACCCTCGCCGGCGAGACGATCTCCGGCGGCACGGTGGTCGTCCGGGACGGGATGATCGAGGCCGTCGGCGCCGACGTGAGCGCGCCGGCCGACGCCGAGGTGATCGACGTCTCCGGCCAGCGGGTCTATCCCGGGATGTTCGACGCCGTGACCCGCCTCGGCCTCACCGAGATCGGCGCCGTGGACGTGACCAACGACGTCCAGGAGCTGGGCCAGTACAACCCCCAGATCGTGGCTGCCACCGCCGTCCATCCGGCCAGCGAGCACATCCCGGTGGCCCGGGCGAACGGCATCACCCACGCCCTGAGCGCGCCGAGCGGGGGGATCATCGCCGGCCGGGCCTCCCTCATCCACCTCGACGGCTGGACGGTCGAGGAGATGATGGGCGTCGAGTCGGCGGTCATGGTCATCGACTTTCCGGCCCTCCAGACCCAGGAGTTCAACTTCGAGACCTTCGAGGTCGAGGAGCGGGACTTCGACGAGGCGAAGGAGGAGTTCGAGGAGGAGGTGTCGGAGCTTGAGGAGTGGCTCGAGGCCGCCGCCCACTACGCCCGGGCGACGGAGGGCGGGAGCGACCGGGTCGAGCGAGACCTCCGTCTCGAGGCCCTGGCCGGGGTGGTCACCGGCGAGACGAAGGCGCTGGTCATGGCAAGCGGCGAGCGGGAGATCCGCCGGGCCGTGGAGCTCATGAACGAGCACGGCGTCCAGATGATCCTGGCCGGGAGCGGGGGCGGGTTCTTCGGCCCCGGACTGGAGGTCCTCGAGGTGACCGACCTCCTGAGCGAGCACGACATCCCCGTGATCCTGCCGCCGACCCAGCGGACCCCGGACCGGTCGGACGCCCCCTACGACGAGCCGTACGCGCTGCCGGGCGCCCTCCACGACGCCGGGGTGCGCTTCGCCTTCGGGACCTTCAACTCGTCGGACGTGCGCACCCTTCCCTACGAGGCCGGCATGGGGGTGCCCTACGGGCTGCCCCGGGAAGAGGCCCTCAGGGCGATCACCCTCTACCCGGCCCGGATCTTCGGCGTCGGGGACCGTCTCGGCACGATCGAGGAGGGGAAGATCGCGAACCTGATCGTCACCGACGGCGACCCCCTGGAGATCACCACGCGGGTGCACCATCTCTTCATCCAGGGGCGGAAGACGAGCACCGACAACAAGCACCGGGAGCTCTACGAGAAGTACAGGGCCCGCCCGGAGCGGTAGGAGATCCCCGGTGAACGGGTCCGGATTCCGGGCCGGGGACCGGGTTCGCCGCGCCCGGGGTCCGGCCCGGGGGGCCGTCGGCGCGCTTCTGGCCTGCGGGCTGCTCGCCGGGGCGTGCGCGGCGCCCGACGGGGACGGCGCCACCGCCGGTTCCGGGATCGTCTCCGACGCCGCCCACTGGAGCGGGGTCGCCGGCGAGCCCCGGGCCACGGCGAGCTCCGCCTTCTGGAGCCGCTGGGGCGACGGCCGGGCCGAGCTGTCCAGCTACCGGCTCGTCACCGGCCGCTACGGAGAGGCCCGGGACGGAGAGCTGGTCCTGATCTACGTCACCGAGCCCCACGACCGCAGACGCTGGATCAAGGACGACGACGCGGGCGAGCCTCACCGGGTCGAGGTCCTGAAGCTGAACGTCAGCCGGAAGTTCCTGACCGGCATCTATCCGTACTCGGCCATGACGAGTGTCTTCTCTCCGGTGGACGACTGGGGAGGGGAGCGCTTCCGGCCCGTGAAGATCTCCGCCAGCGTCCAGGAGTGGTGCGGGAACCACCATCACCAGGTGTGGCCCGGGATGCGGGGGCTCCGCTCGTTGCGCCTCTCCTACTTCGCGTCCGAGGGCGAGCGAATGGCCGAGCGGGACGTCCCGGAGGGGACCCTCTACGAGGACGCCCTTCCGATCCAGCTCCGGGAGCTTGACGGCTCCTTCGCCGGGGGAGGCGACTGGAGCGGCTGGATCGTACCGTCACTCTGGAACGTGCGGCGCGGACACGGTGAGGCCGAGCCGGTGCGGGGGCGCATCCAGCGAAAGACCGCCCGACTCGAGGACGGGACGCCCGTGACCCGCTT
Organism: uncultured Gemmatimonadaceae bacterium; assembly: GCA_964567985.1. GTDB lineage: Bacteria > Gemmatimonadota > Gemmatimonadetes > Longimicrobiales > Gaopeijiaceae > CAZMPV01. The sequence continues at coordinate 5,224 of CAZMPV010000057.1, read as the reverse complement.
CACCCTCTCCTACGACGGCTACGAACGGACGTTCGACGTGGAGAGCGCCGCACCGCGGAGGATCCTGGGATGGCGGACGTCCGTGGGCGACACGGCCCGCCTCGTCGAGACCCGTCGCCTCGCCTACTGGCGCCTCAACGATCTCGAGGGCGTTCGTTACCGGGAGGAGCTGGGACTCGATTCCGCGGGGGGCGTCCGCTGGATCGACCCCCCCGACCGGCGTTAGACTAGGCTCGGCAGGGATCAGCCTCCTCCCGACCAGCCGCCGATGCGCTTCTCCTACATCGACTCCGAGGGCAAGGAGATCGAGGTCGACTCCATCGAGTCCCTCGCACTCCGCATCGAGCTGGGAGCGGTGCAGCCGGACACCCGGATGTACGATGCCGTCGCCGACCGCTGGGCGCCGGCGGAGGAGCACCCCGTATATCGGTCCCTCTCCAGGGGCGAAGAGGTCACCGAGGACGACATCGTCCCGATCGGCGCCGGGGAGGACGCCGGGCCCGGCGAGGAGGCCGCCGAGGACGACGACGTCGCCGCCGAAGCGGAGGAGGCCGGAGCCGAAGAAGCCGGAGCGTCGGCCGGTGACTCCGACGACGCCCTGGGCCTCGACTTCCAGGTCTCGATGGCCGAGGACGACGAGGAGGAGGGCGAGGCCCCGGACCCGGTGGCCGAAGCCCCCGCCGAGGACGAGGTCGGGGAAGACGACGAAATCCCCGACTTCGACCTGGGCGGCGTCGAGCTCGAAGAGGAGGAGCTCGAAGAGG
>CAZMPV010000057.1:0-4360 GCA_964567985.1 uncultured Gemmatimonadaceae bacterium | reverse complement strand
GACGGCGGTGGAGCGGGCGGTGGAGGAGGCTTCCCCGACGGGGGTCGCCTCCGAGCCGCCGGCGGAATGGCTCCAGGGCCACTACCTGTCGAACGCGGGACAATATCCGCAGGTGGGCGAATACTGGCGGACGATGGCGGACTTCGCTTCCGCCACGGTGTCGGACGCCGAGAGCGCCTTTCCCGAGACCCTGCGGGCAGAGCTGGAAGGGGCCGCGGAGGGCGACGGGTCGGTCGTGGCGGGAGAGGTGTCGCGGCTCCACGAGATCGGCCTCCGGGAGCTCGAGCTCAGCGCCGTGCGCCGCGATTCGGCGGTGGGCCGGGCCCGGGGGGTGGCCGTCGCCGCGGTGGAGCTCCACCGCCTCCTGGTGGAGCGGCAGGAGGAGATCGACTACGAGCCGTACAGCGCCCCGGGCGTTTCCCGGGATCCGGTCCTGGAGGCGGTTCCGGAGACCGAGGAGCTCGAGTCGGAGATGAACGAGCGGCTGGATCGGGTGCTCGCGGCGATCGAGGAGAGCCGTCTGAGCAGGCCGATCACGACGGAGGGGTTCGTCGAGCTCGTGGAGGATCACCTCCGGCGGGCCGGCTGGGAGCACCGCGGCCCACCGCCCTCTCCCGAGGGCTGACGGGGCTCAGCCGTCCAGGAGCATCCGGACCCGGGTTCCGAGCTCCTCGACGCTCATGGGCTTCTTCAGGAACTCGTTCCGTGAGCCCGGGACGCCCTCCCACGAGACGTCGTCGTGGGCGTACCCCGACATGTAGAGGACCGGCAGGCCCGGATCCCGCTTCATCAGCCGAGCCACCAGGGTGAAGCCGCTCATCCCCGGCATGATGATGTCGGTGACGACCAGGTCCACGCCCCCTCGGCGGCCGTCGAGCGTCTCCAGTGCCTCCTCGCCCGAGGCGGCCTGCACCACGTCGTAGCCGTGGAACTGGAGCGTCCGGGCCACCGCTCTCCTGGCGTCGCCGTCGTCCTCCACCAGGAGGACGGTCTCCGTTCCCCTGCGGCTCGCGGGAAGGCGCTTTTCCTTCTCCTCTCCGGCGGTCGTGTCCGGCTCGACCTCGTCCCGGCCCGTGACCCTGGTCGGCTCGGGACGGGCCCGGCAGATCCGGTCCCGTCCCTCCTCCTTCGCCCGGTAGAGCGCCCGGTCGGCCGCCGCCACCAGGAGCTCCGGCGACTCCATCCCGTCGGCGTGGGCCGCGATCCCCGCGCTCACGGTCACGGGACCCCAGCGGTTCGGAGCCTCGGCCAGGGCCTTTCGGACCCTCTCCGCGAAGATGACGGCGCCTTCCTCCCCGGCGGACTGTAGCACCGAGAGGAACTCCTCGCCGCCCCACCGGGCCGTCAGGTCCATGTCCCGAGTCTGTTCCGTGAGAACCTCGCCCAGCGTCTTCAGCACCTGGTCTCCGGCGGCGTGCCCGTGCTGGTCGTTGAACTCCTTGAAGTGGTCCACGTCGAAGAGAACCGCCGAGAGGGCGGACCCGCGCTCCGCCGACGCGAAGGCGGCCTCCAGGAAGATCCCGGCGTGTCTCCGGTTCGGTAGACCGGTCAGTGGATCGGAGAGGGCCATCTCCTCGGCCGCTCGGCGCTCCCGGTGCAGGATCTCTGCCAGGGCCCCGATCCCGAAGCTGACGGCCATGTAGATGAGGACCACCACGAGGACGAGGCTCCAGTCCGGCGTGGAGAGGCCGGCCACGAGCAGGAAGACCTGGGTCGAGGAGAGGACCGCCATCCCGGCTGCCAGGGCCAGGGAAGCACCCTGCCAGCCCCGATAGTAGGTGAAGAGGAAGGCCGGGACGAGGGCCGTGAGCCAGAGGAGCATCCCGGCCTCCTCTCCGGCCCACTCCGGAGCGACGAGGGCCCAGACGACGGGAACCGCCAGGGACGCCAGCGAGATCAGGAGGGCCCGGAAGGGCACCGGACGGGAGGTGGACTGCGCTGCAAACATGCGCGGGGCGGGTACCTTGGTCGAAGAACCGGCGGGCCGGAGACCGTGGATCGGCTTCGGCCCAGAAGATGAAGATAGGGTAGAGAGAGGCGCTGGTCATCCTCGAACGCCGGGACTCGCGGGCCGATATCCCGGGCTCCCCGGCGCGAAGCTGCAACGGTCGGGGGTGCTCGCACGTCTGTATAGGCGAGGGGCGCCATCTGGGACGTCCTTCCTGCAGAGCCACGCGAACGTCTTCGAAACAGCCGGGACGGAGTCATGCCGCATCGACTGCCGATCGTGGGACACCTCGCTCTCGGAAGCCTTCTCGCCCTCTCCCTCCTCTTCCTTCCCGGCACGCCCTCCCTGGCGGGGCAGGAACAAGGGGCGCCCGACCAGGCTCCCGAGACGGTCCGGGTCTTCCTCGACTTCCAGACCTTCGGCCGGGACTTCGACTTCTATCGTCGGGAGATCCCGTGGGTCGACTGGGTCCGGGACCGTCAGGACGCCGACGTCCATGTGATCATCACGTCCCAGGACACCGGGGGCGGCGGAGACGCGTTCACGGTCCGCTTCATCGGCCGGGACCGGTACGAGGGCAGGGCCGACACGCTCCGGCACTTCACCGACGCCGACGCCACCCGTGACGAGCGTCGCCAGGGGCTGGCCCGGACGTTCAAGCTGGGGCTGGTGCCCTTCGTGCGGGAAACCCGGGTGGCCGAGAACCTGACCATCGGCTACGAGACCGCCGAGGGGGAGCCGGGGGGAGCCGGTGAGCAGACGGCCGCTTCACCCGAGGACGATCCGTGGAACTTCTGGGTCTTCAGCGTGCGCCTCGGGGGATTCTTCCGGGGGGAGTCGTCCACGAAGAGCAATCGCGTCAACGGGAACCTCTCCGCCAACCGGACGACCGAGGAGTGGAAGGTCCGGACCTCGGTCGGCGGATCCTGGTCCGAGGACGAGTTCGACGTGGGCGACGAGACGATCCGCTCGGACTCCCGGGACCTGAACTCGAGCCTGACGGTGGTGAAGAGCCTGGGGGACCACTGGTCGGCCGGCGTCCGCGGCTCGGCCGCGTCGTCCACCTTCCGGAACCAGGACCTGGCGCTCAGCGCCGCGCCGGCGGTGGAGTGGAACTACTTCCCCTACGAGGAGTCCAGCCAGCGCCAGCTCACGCTCCAGTACCGGGTCGGTCCGAACTACTTCGACTACGAGGAGCGCACGATCTTCGACCGGACCCGGGAGACCCGCTTCGATCAGACCCTGACGCTCTCCCTCAGCCTGCGTCAGCCCTGGGGCTCGGTGAGCACGTCGCTGGAGGGCGCGAACTTCCTGGACGACTTCCAGCGGAACCACCTGACGCTGTCGGGCAACGCCGACTTCCGCCTCTTCCGGGGATTCAGCCTCGACCTCTTCGGCTCGTACTCGAGGATCCGGGACCGGATCTTCATCGCGGCGGAGGGGGCCACCGAGGAGGAAGTGCTGCTCCGGCGGCGGCAGCTCGACACCCAGTTCAGCTACTTCGTGAACATCGGCTTCCGCTACACCTTCGGCTCGATCTACAACAACGTGGTGAACCCCCGGCTCGAGCAGTCCGGGGGCGGGGCGGTCTTCTTCTTCTGAGGCGAGGCGTCCGGCCGGGCGGCCGGGGCGCCCGCATCACTCGATCGGCGCCTCGTAGTAGGGGTTGTCTCCCGAGCCGTGGTCGGTGACGTCGTGGACCGCGGTCACCTCCGGCACCTCCTGGCGGATCATCCGCTCCACGCCCTGCTTGAGCGTCATGCGGGAGAGGGCGCAGCCCTGACACCCCCCGCTCATGAGGATGTAGATCTCGGTGTCCTGGACGTCGGCCAGCCCGATGTGGCCGCCGTGCATCGCCACCGCCGGGTTGATCCGGGTGTCCAGGAGGTCCCGGATCCGGTCCGCCAGGGGTCCCTCGGGCGGATCCTCGATCTCGATCCGCTCGTCCTCGGTGGGAGGGGGACGCTGGGGCGCCCCCTCGGTGTCGAAGGGCGTGCCTTCCCCGGCGGCGCTGGCGGCGGGGCTTCCGTCGATCGCGCCGTCGCCGTCGCCCCCGGCGGGAGCGGTCGGGGTCGTGCCCGCCGCGACGCTCCCCGCGGGACCGCCGCCGGACTCCTCCCGGACCGCCTCGGTCCGGACCTGGAAGCCGGCCTGGCCGTTCCGCTCGACGTAGTCGACGGTGGCTTCTTCCAGGAGCCCGGCCACGTCCCGCTCCACCAGGACGGTGAGGTCCTCGACCTCCACCTCGACGTCGGTCGCCTTCCACTCCTCGTCGGAGACGAGGGTCAGCTCCCAGCTCGGCGTGCCGGGGGTGGCGTCGCCCGAGCTGATCCGGAGCGCGGTGAGCTCTCCTTCGCTCCGGTCCATGTAGGAGCGGACCATCTCGAGGGCTCTGTCGGTGAAGGTCAGCAT
>CAZMPV010000056.1:8855-11605 GCA_964567985.1 uncultured Gemmatimonadaceae bacterium | reverse complement strand
GGGGTCGGGCTCCTTGCGCTCCCGGACCATGAGCCGCGCCGGGCCGTCCGGGGTCGTGATCGGCCCGCGGGAGCGAAAACCGGCCTTCTCCAGGCATCGGATCGAGGCGACGTTGTCCGGCGCAGGGTCGGCCTGCACCCGGCTGACCGCTGGATCTTCGAAGAGCCGCTCGACGAAGGCCCGCACCATGGCCGTCCCCAGGCCGCGTCCCAGCGCCTCGCCGTCGGCCAGGAAGAAGTCGATGCCCCGGGTCCCCGTGTCGCTCTCGTCGGGCCACCAGCCGTTCCCCACTTCGGCCGCCACGTAGCACTGGACGTAGCCCAGGGGCGCTCCGTCGCGGAGTGCTATGAACTGCCGGACGGGGGAGCCCTTCCGCATCCGGGGCAGATAGCGCTCCCGGAGCGCGTCCAGGGACGCGGGCCGGTTCCACACCGCCGACACGTGGGGTCGGGACCTCCACTCCGCGAGGAGGGGGAGATCCTCCTCGGTGAGCGGACGGAATGTGATGCTCGAGCTTTCACCTCGGTGGGTGGACGGCATTGCTCATCCGGTTCCGGGGCCACCCGTGTCTTCTTCGGTCCCGAGTCGGTCCACGCTCAGGGGACCCGGACCGAGCACCGAGAGGGCGAAGGCACCCGCGGCCGCCGAGAAGACCGAGGCGTCGAGCGCGGACTTCACCCCGGTTCCGGTGGTCATCCCCAGGCCGAAGAGGACGAGGAGGACGCCGCTGGCCCCGGCGGCCCACCGGGTCCGGATCCCGGCCAGCAGCGCCAGCCCGAGGACCGTCTCCGCTCCTGTCGCGATCCAGCCCAGCCAGGCGACGAGAGCGTCGGGCGCCCACGGGTTGAGCGTCCCGGTGTAGTCGAGGAAGCGGGAGAAGTCACCCCAGGCGACGCCCGCCGAGCCGGGTGGACCCCACAGCCCGAAGCGGTCGGCCACCGCCGAGAGGAATGCGGCTGACAGGGCCAGTCTCAGAAAGAGGGCGACCAGCCCCCGGGGGCGCCGCCTCACCCGCCGCCCACCACGTCCGGCAGGGCGGCGTACTCCAGACCCACCCAGGTCAGGAGAGCGACCAGCCAGATCAGACCGAAGAGCCCGTGGTAGAGACCGCTCCGCTTCCTGGCCGCCACGATCGCTCCCACCAGCGAACCGCCCATGAAGAGGAAGTACATCTCGCTGAAGTATCCGGTCGAGCCGGCGGACTCCTCCAGGAACGAGTCGACGAGGTCCACCGGGACGAAGACCGCGAACACCACGAAGAACCACTTCCGGTTCCGCTCGAAGTGAGCCCGGAAGTCGACGACTTCTGGACCGCGGGTCGGATAGAGGAGCCCGGCCAGGACGTAGATCAGCACCGAGTAGCAGACGAGGTCCGCGAAGTGGAAGAAGGACCACGTACGGATCGCCTCGAGGGAGAAGTTGAACCACCAGGTCACGACGGCCAGGACGAAGACGTTGAACGTCCACACCAGGTGCACCCAGTAGGGTCGGGAGCGCTCCCTGGCGTCCAGGATCAGGCTGACCCCGCTCAGGAGCTGGACGATCGCCAGGCCGAAGATGACCGAGAGGAAGACGGTCAGGTACTCGTAGGGGCTCACGGCGGGGGGGCCTCCGGATTCGCTCGCTCACGGAGCTTCGGAACGTCGACACACCCCATACTATATTCCCCCGACCATGACTGCCCAGGAGCCCACCCCCCCGCCCGGGACCGACGTCCCCGACCCGTCCGGGGCCCGGAGGACGCTTCTCCGGCGGGTCCGGCGCTTCTGGGGACGCCACCGGACTCTCTTCTGGATGCTGCATTCCGCCTGGGCGCTGGCGACCGGGATCGTGGTCATCGTCCTCGCCCGGGAGCGCTACGGCTTCGTCCCCTGGGTGGTCGGATTCCTGGCCCTGACCTGGGCGTCGACGCTCTTCTTCAGCCCCCCCTCCGGGGAGGGTGGGGAGGACTCTCCGGACGGGGAGCCGGACACCCCGCCGCTCAGGGACGAGGTGACGTCGTACCTCACCCGGACCATGTACCAGGAGACGCTCTTCTTCCTCCTGCCCTTCTATGCCTACTCGACCGTCGTGGGCTCGGCCAACGTGGCCTTCACGCTCCTTCTGGGCGGGCTCGCCGTCTTCTCGTGCGTGGATCTCGTCTTCGACCGCTTGCTCCGATCGGGTGCGGTCTTTCCCCTCGTCTTCTTCGCGGCGGTGGCCTTCGCCGCGCTGAACCTGCTCCTCCCGCTGGTCCTCGGCCTCGATCCGGCCGTCGCCACCCCCCTGGCCGCCGTCGCGGCCGTGGGGAGCGCCCTTCCGATCGTGCGCAGGGGCCCGGAGCTGTCCTCGGGCCGGAAGATCCGGCTGGGAGGAGCCGCGGTGGTCGTCCTGGGCGTCGCACTGGGCTTCCCCGAGCTCGTTCCCCCGGTGCCGCTCCGGATGGAGAGCGCGACGTTCTCCTCCGACCTCGACCGCCGGACGCTGGAGGTCGCCGATACCCTGGGTCCGGAAGCGACGGTCGCCGCCCTGGACGACGGCCTCTTCGTGGTGGTGGAGGTCTTCGCGCCGTCCGCGGTTCCGACCCGCGTCAGCCTCGAGTGGCTCCGGGACGGACGACCCCTCAGGACCTCCCGGGAGGTGGAGGTCATCGCCCACGAAGCGGGATTTCGACTCTGGGAGCGATGGTGGTCGTCCGATGGCGACATCGCTCCGGGGCGCTACGAGGTGGTCCTGCGCACCGGCCAGGGCCGGATCTTCGGCGTCGCCGG
>CAZMPV010000056.1:2366-8755 GCA_964567985.1 uncultured Gemmatimonadaceae bacterium | reverse complement strand
TCCCGTCCCGGCGGCCGCCCAGAGCCCAGGCGAGCCCCTGGACTACTTCTTTCCGGAAGAAGAGCGGTCCTTCGACCAAGCGGTCCCGAGCCCCGAGGAATTCCTCGGCTACGAGATCGGCGACCACCACACGCGGCACGACCGGATCGTCGCCTACATGGAAGAGCTGGCCCGGCTTTCGGAGCGGGCCACCTACCGGGAGATCGGGCGGACCGTCGGACGGCGGCCGATGCCGGTGCTCACCGTGACCTCGCCGGAGAACCACGGCCGCCTGGAGGAGATCCGCCGCCGCCACCTGGAGGCGACCGAGGCCGGGCCCGACCAGGCGCCGGATCCGCAGCGGCCGGTGATCGTCCACCTGGGCTACGGCGTCCACGGGAACGAGACCTCGTCGGCGGAGGCCGCCATGCTGACGGCGTACTGGCTGGTGGCGGGCCAGAGCTCCGAGGTGGAGCGCTACCTGGACGAGGGCGTCTACCACGTCGAGCCGGTGCTCAACCCGGACGGCCGGGACCGCCACACCCACTGGGCGAACATGCACCGGGGCCACCCGCCCGTCGCGGACCCCCTGGACCGGGAGCACAACGAGGACTGGCCGGGCGGCCGTACGAACCACTACTGGTTCGACCTGAACCGGGACTGGCTGCCCCTGGAGCAGCCCGAGAGCCGGGCCCGGATCGACTTCCACCACCGCTGGCGCCCGAACGTGGTCACCGACTACCACGAGATGGGCACGGGCAGCACCTACTTCTTCGAGCCCACCGAGCCCCGCCTCTCCTGGAACCACCTGCTGCCGGAGCGCCTCTACACCGAGGTGACGCCGGCCTTCGCCGAGCGCTGGGGCGAGGCCCTGGACGCCATAGGCTCCCGCTACTTCAACCGGGAGGACCGCTACGACAACACGTATCCGGGCTACGGCTCCACCTATCCCAACTTCCTGGGCGGGCTGGGGCTCGTCTTCGAGCAGGCGAGCGCCCGGGGCCACGTCCAGGCCCACCCGACCCACGGCGTGCTGACCTTCGCCTTCACGATCCGGAACCACGTCCGCACGAGCCTGGCCACGGTCCGGGGAGCCGTGGAGGAGAAGGAGCTGCTCCTGGACTATCAACGGGACTACTTCGCCTCGTCCCTGGACGCCGCCGCGGCCGACGAGGTCCGGGCCTGGGTCTTCGGCGACCCCCACGACCCGTCGAAGAACCGGGAGTTCGTCGACCTGCTGCTGCGGCACCGGATCCGGGTCCACGAGCTGAGCGCGCCCGTCGAAGCCGGCGGGCGGTCGTTCCGGCCGGGCTCGGCGTGGGTGGTGCCGGCCGACCAGCCCCTCTACCGCCTGGCCAGGTCGGTCTTCGAGCGCACGGACCACTACACGGGCCGGGCGGGCTCACGGGCCTCGGCGTGGACGATGACGCTGGCCTACGACGTGCCCGACGCCCCGATCGGCGAGCAAGGCGTGCCCCTCGGCGCCCGGGTCACCGAGCCCCCGCCGCCGGCCGGCGCCGGGAGCGTGGAGCGGGCCGGCTTCGCCTACCTCCTGGACTGGGGCGACTACTACGCGCCCCGGGCCCTCCAGCACCTCCTCCACGCCGGCGTCCGGGCCGAGGTGGCCATGGAGCCCTTCACGGCCCGGACGGCCGACGGCGAGCGGGCCTATCCGGCCGGCAGCGTCTCGGTGCCGGTGGCGGCCCAGGACCTCTCGCCGGAGGCGCTCCACGGGGCGGTCCGGGCGGCCGGGGAGCGGGCGGGGGTCCCCTTCCAGGCCACCGCCACCTCCTCGACCCTCCCGGACGGCATCGACCTGGGCAGCGACTTCGTGCGGCCGATCCGGAAGCCCCGGGTCCTCATGCCGATCGGCGACGGAACCTCGGGCTACGAGGCCGGCGAGGTCTGGCACCTCCTGGACACCCGGGTGGACATGCCCGTGACCAAGGTGGACCGGAGCGACCTGGACCGGATCCGATGGGCCGACTACGACGTCCTGATCCTCGTCTCGGGGGCCCTCGACGTGCTCCGGGACGAGGGCCTCGAAGAGGACGTGCGTGACTGGGTCCGGGGCGGCGGGACCCTGGTGGCCCTGGGACGGGCCGCCCACGCCACGGCCCGGGCCGGCTTCGCGCCCCGTGTCGAGCTCGAGGGCAACGGCGAGGCAGGGGCGCCGGAGGCCGCCGAGCGGGTGGACTTCGCCGAGGCCGGTGAGCGGGCGGCCCGGCAGCGGATCGCAGGCGCCATGGTCGAGGTGGACGTGGACACCACGCACCCGATCGGCTTCGGCCTGCACCGCCGCTCCCTGGCCACCTGGCGGAACCACGGGCTCACGCTCCCGCCCAGCACGAACCCGTACAGCACCGTGGCCCGCTACACCGACGAGCCCCGCCTCAGCGGCTTCCTGACCGAGGAGAACGTCGAGCTGCTCCGGGGCACGGCGTCGGTCCTGGCCGACGAGCTGGGCCGGGGGTCTGTGGTGCTGCTCCTGGACAACCCCAACTTCCGGGGCTTCTGGTACGGTACGAACCGGCTCTTCCTGAACGCCATCTTCTACGGCGACCACGTCGCGGTGCCGGCGGCGCCGTAAGAGGGGGCTCCCGGGCGCCGGCGCCCCAGAAGGCTAGCGGGGGTTGCTCCGGGTCGTGACGATGACGGCCCCGTTGTCGCCCCGAGAGCCGAAGCGGAACCTGGCTTCAGTCGGAGTGAGGACGCGGACGCTCTCGATGTCTTCCAGGTTCAGGTCCTGGAGCCGAGCCGTCGAGAGGCTGAAGAGACCCGAGAATCCGCCTCCTGCGCCGGCGGGTATGTCCTGGAGAATGTTCCCGTTCACGACGACGAGCATCGGCTGACAACTGCCGGGGCCCCCACCTCGCATAAGGTCAGCTGGCGATGACGGCCGAAGCGACTCGATGCAAAGGCCGGCGCCCACATTTCCGCCTCGCTCCGTGACCTTGATGCGAGGACTTCCCATCGAGCGCAAAGCATTCGCCATCCCCTGGACCTTCTCGGCGATCGTTGCCATCTCCTCGGGTCCGGCGTAGTCCGCCGCGTACCCGGTCGCCCGCCACTCGCGCTCTTCGGTCGAGAGCACTTCGACCGTAATCCCTTCGATTTCGATGGCTTCCGAGGGAATCCGAATCTCAAGGTTGACCGCCTGGCCGTCCTGGACAGCCACCGTATCAGCGACGGCGGACCAGTCGCCGTGCTGCACCGCCAGCGGATGGAGGCCGCCCGGTACATTTCCGAAGCGGAAGCGGCCCGCCGAGTCGGTCGTGGTCGCTAGCTCTTCTCCGGGAAGGCTCACCCTCGCTCCGGCGAGAGGTTCACCGCTCCCGAAGTCCACGACCTGTCCCTCGACGACCGCGGTCGTGGCGAAGGGCAGAGCCAGATTCTGCTCCACATAGGAGTTCTCGATGGTCACCACGACGGTGTCGCTCTGGAGCGGGCCCCAGGTGGCCACGGCCTTGATGGGCTGAAGCGTCGGCACGCCGCAGACGGAATAGACGCCGCTTTCGTCGGCTTTCACGTCGGCGCCCCAACGGTTCTCGCTGATCTTGTAGTCCTTCACGATCCGGGCGCCCATCGCCGTTTCCTCGACCAGGGCGTTGAACCCCCATTCGCTCCAGAACAGTTGGACGTTCGCGCCCCCGACCGGGGGGCCGTCCTCCTGTTCACGCACCGTTCCGAACACCGCTCCGACCTCGATATCTTCCGGGAGAGAGTCCTCCCACTCCTGCTGACAGGTAAGAGCCAGGGCTTCTCCCCGGGACGGGGTCTCGAACCGAAGCGTCGTCACTTCACCCTGCTGGACCTCGACCGAGCGGGGTTCAGGGCGGTAACCCAGGGCGTCCAGGTATCGATGGGTGTACGTGACCCGATAGTCTCCGTCCTGAAGCTCTCCGATCCAGAATCGGCCGCTTTCGTCGGTCCGGTCGGAGCGTCCTGTGCCCTCGACCCGGACCACGGCACCTTCCAGGGCCTCCGTCCCTGTCGAATCCACCACCGTTCCGGTGATCGTTCCCAGATCGGTCGACAGGATCGTCTCTCCGTCTTCATTCTGGACCCGCCGGACGAGGCCGCTCTCCTCCTGGAGGGCCGTCAGCGTCGCCACCCGTTGGTACTGCCCTGGCCGACCCTGTCGGGCTATGAGTGGCATTCGGATCCGATACTCCTGGACGATCCAGGATCCGTTGGGCAGGCTGCGAAAGACCACGTCTCCGCCGACGTGCTCGTTCAACGAAGCATTGTCGAGAAGTCGCTCGACATTCACGTACCGGTAATCCAGACGCCGCAGCTCGGAAGTGGTGGGGTCCAACCATAGCGTGCCGGCGATGTCGGGTGTGCGCTGGCCTTCGATCGGCTCGAAATGCAGTCCGAGGAGTCCGGCTCTCTGGTCCTCCCCATTCCTCAGGGACATGCAGTGAGTGTCCAGGAAGGCGTCCGAGAGGAGGACCCGGGCATCCGGGGCATAGTACATCCAGTCGCCATCTTCGAGTTGTCGAGCGAACCCCCTCTCCACGAGCTCGGGGGCGGGCCGGCTCGTGATAGGGTTCTTTGCGAATCCCGTGAGCCAGCTCCGGTCCTCTTCCCGGACCTTCCGGCCTTCGGGGCCCAAGCGCCGCCGGAGATTCAGGATCCGGTAGGTGTAGCCCTTCTTTTCCTGGGTCCAGGCTGCCGCCTCCAGCGCCTTCCGGGCCTCGTCCCAGACCACCGCGGTCGCCCTCCCTTCCTCCGGACGGACCTCGCAGCGCTTCTCTCCCTCGACGGAGATTCCCTCGAGCGCCACCGGTTCGAAGCGGGTTTCCATCCGATGGATCACCGTGTCCCCTGCGGCGAGACGGATGTCGTGAGAGTACGCGCTGGAGAATCCTATCCGCTCTGCGCGGAGGGTGTATGTTCCAGGCGTTGGGGCGGTGAGCATGAAAAGTCCGACCGCATTGCTCAGGGTGCTCGCCACCGGATCTCCGGACGGTGCGACAATGGAGATCATCGCACCTTCGACGGGCCGTTCGGACGTGGCGTCCACGAGGCGCCCCTGTACGACCTGGGCGCCGAGGGGGGCGGCCGCGAGGGTGAGGAGGGCCGCTGGAAAGAGGAAGGTAGCGCGGAGTGCCACGCGCGCCGGGGTCGGGTGGCCAGCCGCAGAGGTGTCCATGGCGGTGCGTGTGTTGTGAATTCCGATGTAGCCCCCCGGAGTCCCAGCCGCCTGGGCAGGAAGAGCGGCGGAGGCGGAAGGTGCTTCAGAACGAATATACGGCGGCCTTCGTGGAAGGCTTTCAAATGGCTCCAGCGGGCCAGTCCGCCCGGCCCCGTCCTTCTCACCGCACCGGCGGCTCGTGGAGCGAGTCCCAGTTGTAGGCCCGCTCGACCCGTTTCTTGACCTCCCGGGTGATCAGGCTTCCCCGGGAGCCGTTCGTCATCACCACGACCCCGTATCCCTTGACCTTGTGGGCGAGCATGAGGCCCCGGAAGCCCCAGTTCGAGCCGCCGTGGCCGAAGTACCAGCCCACGCCCTCCTTCTCGATGGAGAAGCCGACGGCGAAGTCGCCGACGCCGACGGGGCTGAGCATCTCGCCGACGGTCGCCTGCCGGACGACCCGCTCCGAGTCGCCCCGGTGCGTCCGCTGGACCTCGATGAGGAAGCGGGCCAGGTCGGAGGGCGTGGTCCAGAGCCCGGCGGCGGCCAGCTCGGGATAGACGTGCCACTTGGGGCCCATGGCCTCGCCGTCGCCGTCATGGGCCCGGGCGGCGTTCCGGTCGCGCTCCGCGGGCAGCGGCTGCTCGAAGGTGCTGTTCTCCATGCCGATGGGGCCCAGGACCCAGTCGTCGAGGATCGCCCGGAAGGGCCGGCCCACGGCGTCGCTCAGGGCGAGCTCCATGACCGTGACCCCGCCGCCCGAGTACTTCTGGGCCGTCATCGGCGGCCGCTCCATGAAGACGTCGCCCACGTTCGACGGGTCCTCGCCGTCCAGGATCTGGACCGTGGTGGGCAGGGGCTCGTCCGGCTCGTACCCCGGGAAGCCGAAGCCGTCGCCCAGGCCGGCGGTGTGGCTCGTCAGCGTCCGGGGCGTGACGGGCCGCTCCCCGGTGTAGCCGTTCCCGGGAAGGGTCCAGGAGGTCAGGACGTCGTTGATGTCGTCGTCGAGCGTGAAGTACCCCTCGTCGACGGCCTTCATCACCGCCAGGGCGGCCACCGGCTTGCTCATCGAGGCCGCCTGGAAGAGGGTCTCCGTGTCCACCGGTCGGCCCGTCTCCACGTCGGCCACGCCGTAGCCCTTCGCCCAGTGGATCTCGAAGTCCCGGATCACGGCCACGCTCACCCCCGGGACGCCGAACTCCTCCATGAGCTCTTCCAGGGTGAAGGGGTCAAGGCCGCCCCGGGCGGGGGTCTGGGCGGCCTCGATCCG
>CAZMPV010000056.1:0-2266 GCA_964567985.1 uncultured Gemmatimonadaceae bacterium | reverse complement strand
GCTCCCTCGCCTTCGCCCGGGAGCGGGGTCTGTCGGTCGCGGTCCGGGGCGGAGGACACAGCTACGCCGGAAACTCGGTCTGCGACGACGGTCTTCTGATCGACCTCTCCACCATGGACAGCGTCCGGGTCGACCCCGCGGCCCGCACGGTCCGGCTCGGACCGGGAGCGACCTGGGCCGCCTGCGACCATGAGACCCAGGCCTTCGGGCTCGCGACCACCGGGGCGACGGTCTCGAGCGTCGGGGTCTCCGGCTACGTCCTCGGGGGCGGGACCGGCTACCTGGCTCGCTCGTGCGGTCTCGCCGCGGACAACCTCCTCTCGGCCGACGTCGTCACGGCGGACGGGGACCTCGTGCGGGCCAGCGAGAGCGAGAATCCGGAGCTCTTCTGGGGTCTGCGGGGCGCCGGCGCGAGTCTGGGCGTCGTCACCTCCTTCGAGCTTCAGCTCCACGAGCTGGTCAGGGAGGTCCTCGCGGGGATGGTCGTCCACCGCCTCGAGGCGGCCGGAGAGGTGCTTCGCGCCTACCGGTCCCTGATGGCGGAGGCCCCCGACGAGCTGATCTGCTACCCGTTCTTCATCCCCCTGCCCGAGGCCCCCGTCTTCCCCGCAGAGCTGCACGGCGAGACGGTCCTGGCGCTGGTGCCGGCGTACATGGGTCCGGTGCCGGAAGGGGAGGAGGCGCTGCGGCCCTTCCGGGAGCTGGGGGATCCGGTCTTCGACGGGGTCGCGCCGCAGCCGTACACCCAGGTGCAGCGGAGCTTCGACGACGGAGTCCCGAAGGGTCAGCGCTGGTACACGAAGGCCCACTTTCTCGAGGGACTCCCCGACGAGGCCATCGAGACGATCCTGAGCCACGTGGAGGAGCTGCCCGGCGCGCTGAGCATGGTCTATCTGGAGCCCATGGGCGGTGCCATCGGCCGGGTGGATCCGGACGCCACCGCCTTCCCGCACCGGGAGGCGCCCTACGGATTCCACATCCTCACCGGTTGGCAGGACCCGGGAGCCGACGATCGCATCATGGAATGGAGCCGGGGCTTCCACGAGGCGATGACGCCCTTCGCCACGGGCGGAGCCTACGTGAATCTGGTGGGCGAGGACGAGGCCGACGGTGCCCGGCGGGCATACGTGGGGAATCTCGATCGCCTCGCCACCGTGAAGGAAGCGTGGGACCCGGACAACCTGTTCCGGATGAACCACAATCTGGCTCCGCCCGCACCGGGAGGGGGTTGAGCGGGTACGGGCCGGACCGGCTATTCCCTCGCGCCCGCCGCTCCGGAGAGGCTTCCGTCCTCCTCCAGACCCCAGCTCCGGTTGATGTCCCGGAGCAGCTCGGCGTAGCGCGCGTCGTCCCGGAGGGGGCCCAGGACGTCGGGGAAGAAGTAGCGGGCGTGCTCCGTCTCGAAGGAGCCCCAGTCCCCGATGCGGCCCATGAGCTCGAAGGCCCGATCGGTCTCTCCCAGGGCCGCGTGGACGAGAGCCGCAGAAAAAGGATCGGCCTCCGCGGCGATCTCCTCCAGGAGCCTTCGGGCCCCGGCTTCGTCGCCCCGTACATGGCCGCTTACCGCCACCGCCGCCCGCGCTTCGGTCGTGGAGGGGGTGCCGCGGGCCCGGGTCAGGGAGAGCGCCTCGTCGAACGCCGCCCCCGCCTCGGCGTGCCGTCCCAGGTGGTGGAGGGTCAGCCCCTCCATGTAGTGGGCGAGAGCGTACCCGGGCTGGATCTGTCGGGCTCTGCGGGCCTCGTCGGCCGCCGCTTCGGTCCGACCGTTGGCCAGGAGCATCTCGGCCAGATACGCCCGGGCCGCCGGAGCCCGGGGGTCGAGCTCGGCGGCTCTCCGGCCCCTCTCGAGCGCCCGCCCCGGCCGTCCCAGCGTCAGGTAGACCCACCCGAGCCAGGAATGGGCTTCGCTGTCGCTCGGTGAGAGCTCGACGGCCCGTTCGAGCGCCCGGATCGCCGCCGGGCCCTCGTGCCGCACCGAGAGGACGATGCCCAATGCGGCGTGGGCCTCGCCGTGTCCGGACGCCTCGTCGACCCCTCGCTCGGCGGCCGAGAGGGGATCCGGCGCGTCGGCCGGCGCCTCGAAGCCGTAGAAATCCAGCATCACCAGGGCCATGGCCATCCCGCCCCAGGCCAGCCCGAAGGACGGGTCGATCCTGGTGGCCGAGCGGAATCCGTGAAAGGCGTCGGTCAGCCCGTCCTCCGTCCGGTGGCTCAGGGACGCCCGCGCCCGGGAGTAGAGCCGGTAGGCGTCGAGATCCTCGGTCGG
>CAZMPV010000055.1:0-11680 GCA_964567985.1 uncultured Gemmatimonadaceae bacterium | reverse complement strand
TCGTCGCAGACGACGAGGACCTGGAGATCGAGGGCGACCTGGTCTGCGCAGCCGAGGCCGTGACCCCTGAGATCATCAACGCCATGACGAAGTACGGGCGCGGCCTGATCTGCTGCGCCCTGACCCGGGAGCGGGCCGACGAGCTCGACCTCCCGCTCATGACCGACGACAACTCCGATCCCCAGGGCACCCAGTTCACCGTCTCCGTGGACGCCCACCGGCGCTTCGGCGTCACCACGGGCATCAGCGCCCACGACCGGGCGAAGACGATCCAGGTCCTCACCGATCCGAGCAGCCGCCCCTCCGATCTCCGGCGCCCGGGCCACATCTTTCCCCTCCGGGCCGCGCCCGGGGGCGTGCTCCGGAGGGTCGGCCAGACCGAGGCTGCGGTGGACCTGGCCCGCCTTGCCGGCTTCCGCGCCGCCGGGGTCATCTGCGAGATCCTGAACCCCGACGGGACCATGGCCCGCCGGCCCGAGCTGGAGCAGATCGCCGAGACCCACGACCTGCGCTTCATCACCGTGGCCCAGCTCGTGGCGTACCGGCTGAAGAAGGAGCGGCTGGTGGAGCGGGTCGCCGAGGCCCGCCTCCCGACGCCCTACGGGGAGTTCCGGATCATCGGCTACGAGAGCCCGATCGACGACCGGGAGCACGTGGCCATGGTCAAGGGCGAGATCGAGGGCCACGAAGACGTGCTGGTCCGGATGCACTCGGAGTGCCTCACCGGCGACGTCTTCGGCTCGCTGCGTTGCGACTGCGGGGAGCAGCTCGCCGCCTCCATGGACCAGATCCAGGAGGCGGGACGGGGCGCCATCGTCTATCTGAAGCAGGAAGGCCGGGGCATCGGCCTCCACAACAAGCTCAAGGCCTACGAGCTCCAGGACCAGGGCCGGGACACGGTGGAGGCGAACGAGGACCTGGGCTTCAAGCCCGACCTGAGGGACTACGGCATCGGCGCCCAGATCCTCCTGGACCTGGGCCTCCACTCGATCCGGATCCTCACGAACAACCCGAAGAAGGTCGTCGGCCTCGACGGCTACGGCCTGGAGATCACCGGCCGGGAGCCCCTCAAGGTCAAGCCCAGCGAGTTCAACGAGGAGTACCTCGCCACGAAGGCGGCCAAGCTTGGCCACCTCCTCTGACGTTCGGGTCCTCCGCGGTGCGTGAGGGCGGCCCCGCCGACCGGGTCCGGGACGATCTCTCCGCCCAGGGACGCCGGGTGGCCGTGGTGGTGGCCCGCTTCAACCGGGAGATCACCGACGAGCTCCTGGCCGGCGCCCGGGCCTGCCTCGCCGACCACGGGGCCGCCGAGGGAGACGTGACCGTCTATCGGGTGCCCGGCGCCTGGGAGCTCCCTCAGACCGCGGCCCGGCTGGTGGAAGCGAAGCGCTTCGACGCCGTCATCGCCCTGGGCTGCGTGATCCGGGGAGAGACCCCCCACTTCGACTACATCTGCGGCGAGGCGGCCCGGGGTCTCGGCGCCGTGGCCCGCCGCTCCCCGATCCCCGTCACCTTCGGCGTGCTGACCACCGACACCGAGGAGCAGGCCCGGGTCCGGGCAGACCGGAGCGAGCTCGACAAGGGCCGGGAGGCCGCCCTGGCCGCCCTGGAGATGATGGACGTCTTCTCCGAGGTGCGATCCCCGGCCCGGACGGAGCCGTGAGCGGCCGCTCCGACGCTTCGCCCCGACACCGGGATCGGTCCCGGGCGCGGGCGTGGGTGCTCCAGGTCTTCTACCGCTGGGAGAGCGAGGACGGGGAGGGTCCGCTGGCGGCGGCCCTGGAGGCCACCGCGGCGTCCCGGACGATCTCGGAGAAGCGCCTCCCCTACGTGAAGCGGGTGGTGGAGGCCTACGACGCCCACCGTGAAGACGTGGACGGCTCGCTGAAGGAGGCCCTGGACAACTGGACGCTGGACAGGCTGGCCGTCATCGACCGGAGCGTACTCCGGATCGCCGCCACCGAGATGCTCCACCTGGACGACATCCCCCCGAAGGTGGCGGTTCAGGAAGCGATCCACCTGGCGGAGCGCTACGGCGGCGAGGAGTCGGCCCGCTTCGTGAACGGGGTGCTCGACGGGCTCCTGAAGGCCGCCCGAACCGGAGGATGAGCTCGACCGATCCGGCGAGCCTCCGGGTCCTCGTGGTAAACTGGCTCGACCGGGAGAACCCCCGGGCCGGCGGCGCCGAGACGCACCTCCACGAGATCTTCGGCCGGCTGGTCGACGCCGGCCACCGCGTGACCCTCCTCTGCTCGGGCTTCGCCGGCGCCGAGTCCCGGACCATCCTGGACGGCATCGAGGTCCACCGGACGGGTGGGCGCTACACGTTCAGCCTGGCTGCGCCCTTCCACTACCGCGGGGACCTGGCCGAGCGCCCCTTCGACGTGGTGGTCGAGGACCTGAACAAAGTCCCGCTCTTCACGCCGTTCTGGGTCGAGGCGCCCCCGGTCCTCCTGGTCCACCACCTCTTCGGGACCACCGCCTTCCGGGAGGCCTCCTTTCCGGTGGCCGCGACGACGTGGATGCTCGAGCTCCTGGTGCCCCGGGCCTTCCGGAACGTGCCGACCGTGGCCGTATCCGAAAGCACCGCACGGGACCTGGCCCGTCGGGGGATGGACCGGGACGGCATCTCCGTGATCCCGAACGGGGTGGATCTGGAGGGCTACCGTCCGGCCGATCCCCCGGGAGCCGACGACTTCCCGGAGCCGACCCTCCTCTATCTGGGACGCCTCAAGCGCTACAAGCGGGTCGACCTGGTCGTCCGGGCCGTGGACCGGCTCCGGGACCGGGGTGTCGACTGCCGGCTCGTGGTGGCCGGGAAGGGAGACCGGGCCCGCTCGCTGCACCGCCTCCGGGACCGCCTCGACCTCCGGGACAGGATTGAGTTTCCGGGGTTCGTCGGCGAGGACCGGAAGCGGGAGCTGCTGCGCCGCTCCTGGGTCCACGTCCTGACCTCCGAGAAGGAGGGCTGGGGGATCACGAACCTGGAGGCGGCGGCCTCGGGCACGCCGACGGTGGCCAGCGACGCCCCGGGTCTCCGGGACTCGGTCCGGGACGGCGAGACCGGCTTCCTCGTTCCCCATGGCGACGTGGAGGCCCTGGCCGACCGCCTGCAATCCCTCCTGGCACGCCCCGAGCTCCGCTCCAGAATGGCCCGGGAGGCCCGCCGCTTCGCCGAGAACTTCTCCTGGGACGCGTCGGCCCGGTCCATGGAGCGGTTCCTCCTTGAAGCCTGTTGAAGATCGGGTGGCCGCCATCCCGGAAGCCCTTTAGATTCTCGGCGACGATCGGGCTCCGGACCGTGCCGGCGCCCGATCGGTCGCCGTCCATCCAGGGGAGAAGCGCAGCGTGGATCGCGAGATCACTGTCGAAGAGCTCTTCCGAACCAAGGAAGAGACCCTCGAGCTCGAGCTGCTGACGCCGGACATCTCCCTGATCCGGCCGATCCGGGACGCGGACGCGGCCAGCCCCGGCCTGGCTCTGGCGGGCTACACGGAGCGTTTTCCGGAAGGCCGCCTGCAGGTCTTCGGCGAGACCGAGATGACATACCTCCGGACCCTGGATCCCGAGGTGCTGGAGGACCGCCTCCGGGGCTTCTTCGCCCACAGCGTTCCCGGGGTCTTCGTCTCCAAGGCCCAGGAGGTGCCGGAGGTTCTCATCGACGAGGCGGCGGCCCGGAAGATCCCGGTCTTCCGCTCCGGCCTGAGCACCGGGGAGTTCTTCCGCCGCCTGACGCCCTACCTCGAAGACGCCCTCGCTCCGACGACCAGCCTCCACGGGAGCCTCGCCGACGTCTACGGCGTGGGGCTCCTCTTCATCGGCGAGAGCGGGATCGGAAAGAGCGAGTGCGTCCTGGACCTGGTGGAGCGGGGACACCGGCTGGTCGCGGACGACCTGGTGATGTGCACGAAGCGGGGCAACGACGTCCTCATCGGCCGGGGTCACGAGCTCCAGCGCCACCACATGGAGATCCGGGGCATCGGGATCATCGACATCCCGGCCCTCTTCGGCATCCGGGCGATCCGCCAGCAGAAGCGGATCGAGGTGGTGGTCCAGCTCGAGAGCTGGGACGACGTGGGGGACTACGACCGGACGGGCCTGGACCACGCCGAGACCGAGATCCTGGACGTGACGCTCCCGAAGACGACGATTCCCCTGAATCCGGGAAAGAACATCACGGTCATCTGCGAGGTCATCGCCATGAACCACCTGCTGAAGTACTCGGGGGTGGACACGGCGGCGGCCTTCAATCAGCGTCTCAAGGACACCATGAGACCCGTGCGGGAGTACCTGGAGCAGGACTTTGAGTGACGAGCGGGCGGTCCTCGGCATCGTTCTCACCCACGGCTCCATGGCCGTGGGAATGGTCGACGCCGTGCAGCGGATCGCCGGCACCGAGCCGGAGGCCCTGCGGGCCGTGAGCAACGAGGGCCGGGCGCCCCAGGCGCTGGTCGACGAGGTCGAGGAGATCATCGGCGACCGGACGGCGATCGTCTTCACCGACCTCCAGACGGGGAGCTGCGCCCTGGTCGCTCGCCTGGTCTGCCGGGAGAAAGGGGGCCGGGCCGTGATCTTCGGAGCGAACCTGGCCATGCTCCTGGACTTCGTCTTCCACCGGACGATGCCCCTGGACGAGCTGGTGCCGCGGCTGCTCGAGAAGGGGAAGGGCGCGGTGACCGGCGTGACGGAGTCCCCGAGCCATGCCGATCCTGCTGTATCGAGTTGACGAGCGCCTGATCCACGGGCAGGTGGTCGTCGGCTGGGGCAACGCCCTGGAGCCGGATCGCTACGCGGTGGTGGACGACGAGCTGGCCGGCACCGAGTGGGAGCAGGATCTCTACCGGATGGGCGTCCCCGACGGGACCGAGGCCGTCTTCCTGACCGTCGAGGAGGCGATCCGGGCCCTTGAGGGGTGGCGGGACTCGGACCGGGACACCGTGGTCCTGGCCCGGGACGTGGAGACGATGCTCCGCCTGGCCCGGGACGGCCGACTGGAGGGGGAGAGAGTGAACCTCGGGGGCCTGCACTACGGACCCGGCAGGGAGAAGGTCCTGGACTACGTCTACCTGGACGCCGACGACCGGGAGCGGCTCGAGGCCCTCGAGAACGAGGGCGTCCAGGTAGCGGCCCGGGACCTGCCGGGGACGAAGCCCGTGCCGCTCTCGCGCCTCCTGGGAAGATGAGATGATCGCGTCCCTGGCGCTCCTGGGCTCGCTCCTGGCGCTGGACCAGACCTCCCTGGGCCAGTTCATGGTCTCCCGCCCCCTCGTGGCCGGCGCCCTGGCCGGATGGCTCCTGGGCGAGCCCGCCACGGGGCTCGCGGTGGGGGGCGTGCTGGAGGTCCTCTTTCTCCCGGCGTTTCCCGTGGGCGGGGCCCGCTTTCCGGAGACCGGCCCTTCGACGGTGGTCGGCACGGCCGGGGCCGTCTGGACCGGCGGGGCCGCCGGGCTGGCCCTGGGCGTGACCCTCGGCGTCGTCTGGGCCGTCGCCGGAGAGGTCACCGTCCGGGGCCTCCGGCGAAGGAACGAGCGCTGGGTGCCGGATCCGACCGCGGACGCCGTCCCGGCGACGGCGGTGATCACCGGTCACCTCGTTGGGCTGGCCGCCGACGCGCTACGGGGGCTCCTGGTCACGGGCGTGGGGCTCGCCGTCGCGCGCTGGACGCTGCCGGTCCTGGCGGCGGGGTGGCCCCTGGAGGGGGGGGCGACCCTCGGCCTCCTGGGGGTGGTCGCGGGCTTCTCCCTGGGCGGGCTGGTCTCCTGCTACGGCATTCGGGGATGGCGAAGGCTGGCGCTCCTTGTCGGGTGCCTGGCCGGAGGCGCGGCCGGGGCGCTGCTGTGACGGAGCTTCCGCTGCGCGTCCGAGGGGCGATGCTGCTCCGGTCCTTCACGATTCAGGGGTCGTGGAACTACCGGAGCATGATCGGGGGCGGATTCGCCTTCGCCCTCCTCCCGGCGCTCCGCCACGTCCACGGTGACGACCCGGAGGCCGTGAGGCGGGCCGTCGAGCGGCACGCCGAGCACTTCAACGCCCATCCGTACCTGGCGGCCCTCGCGGTGGCCGCGGTGGCCCGGATGGAGGCCGAGGGAGCCGCGCCGGAGGCGATCCGGAGGTTCAAGAAAGCCCTCCGTGGCCCCCTGGGTAGCCTGGGGGATCGGCTCATGTGGGTGACCTGGCTGCCGATCTCGTTGCTCTCGGGGCTGGCGGCGGTCCTCCTGGGCCTCGGGCCCCTGGCCGTGGTCCTCACCGCGGTCGGCCTTTACAACGGGGGGCATCTGGCGCTCCGATACTGGGGCTTTCGTATCGGCCTCCGGGAGGGATCCCGGGTCGGAGCGCGCCTCCACAGGAGTCGGCTCTCGGTCCTGGCGGACCGGCTGGCGGGCCCTGCCGCGTCCCTCGTGGGCATCGTCGCGGGCCTGGCGCTGGTGCAGGGAACGGCTCTGGAGGGCGTGGACCCGTGGCTGTGGGCCCCCGTGGCGGCCATCGTCTTCTTCCTGGGCATCCGGGCCGGGCAGTCGGCGTGGTCCTGGGCGGCGTCCGGGGTCGCGGGAGCGGTCACCCTCATCCTCGTCATCGGAGTGCTGGCGTGAGCGAGCGGGAAAAGGAAGAGCAGGCGACGGTGCGCATCCGCAACCGGGCGGGCCTCCACGCCCGGCCCGCTGCCGAGTTCGTGAAGCGAGCGGGGGAGTTCGCCTCGGACGTGCGCCTGGAGAAGCAGGGGCTCGAGGTCAACGGGAAGAGCATCATGGGCGTGCTGATGCTCGCGGCGGAGCAGGGCACGGAGATCACGATCCGGGCCCGGGGCGACGATGCGGCCGAGGCGGTGGACGCGCTGGCGACGTTCGTGAACGGCGGATTCGACGAGGAGTGACGGTGTCGCAGGTCTTCGACGGCTTTCCGGCGGCGGAGGGGATCGCCGCGGGGCGCGTGCATATGCTCCGGTGGGGCGTGCCCGAGGTGCCGCATCGAATGGTGGAGCCCGACGAGGTCGAGCGCGAGATCGAGCGCTTCCACGAAGCCCGGGAGTGGGCCAAGAGCAGGATCCGCGAGCTGAAGGAGGCCACGGAGGACCGCCTGGGGCCCGTCGAAGCGCGGATCTTCGAGCCCCAGATCGTCATGATCGACGACGAGGAGGTCGTGGAGGGCACCGAGCGATACATCCGGGAGAACCGTCTCACGGCCGCCCGGGCCTTCGAGTGGCGCATGCTCGAGCTCCAGGCCCGCTGGACCCGGACCCGGAGTCCCATGGTCCTGGATCGCCTCAACGACGTGGAGGACCTCCAGATCCGGATCCTGCATCGCCTGCTCGAGATGCCGGACCCCACGGACACGGTGCACCTGGACGGCGAGGTGGTGGTCGTCGCCGACAACCTGACGCCGACGCTGACGGTCCAGCTCGACCTGGATCATATCCGGGGGATCGCCACCGACCGGGGCACCCGGACCTCGCACTGGGCGATCCTCGCCCGCTCGCTCCAGATTCCCACCGTGGTCGGCGTGGGGCGGCTGGCTGCGGAGGCCCGGGACGGACAGGAGATCATCGTGGACGGTCGGATCGGCCGCGTGGTGCTGGACCCGGACGAGAGCGACCGGGAGACGTTCCGGGAGCGGGAGGAGCAGCTCCGGGAGTGGGAGGACGAGATCTCGGTCATCGCCCAGCTCGACGCCACAACCCGGGACGGCCAGCCCGTGGCGCTCCGGGCCAACATCGACCTCCCGGGCGAGGCCGATACGGCCCGGGAGCACGGCGCCCGGGGCGTCGGCCTCTTCCGGACCGAGTTCCTGGTCGTGGGCCGGAATACCATGCCCGGCGAGGAGGAGCAGTACGAGGCGTACCGTCAGGTGGCCGAGACATTCCCCGAGAGCGCCGTCATCATCCGCACCTTCGACCTCGGCGGCGACAAGTTTCCCATGTTCCTCCACGGGCCGCCGGAGGAGAACCCGTTCCTGGGATGGCGGGCCATCCGGGTCTGCCTCGACCGGCCCGATCTCTTCCGGACCCAGCTCCGGGCGATCCTCCGGGCGACGGCCCACGGCGACGTCCGCATCATGCTGCCCCTGGTCATCGACGTGGAGGAGGTCGGCCAGACCCGGGCCATGCTCGAGGAGGAGGAGGAGAAGCTCCGGGCCGAGGGGATCCCCTTCAACGCCGGCTACAAGCTCGGCGCGCTGATCGAGACCCCGGCCGCCGCGCTGGACGCGGTCGAATTCTCCCGTCACGTCGACTTCTTCAGCGTCGGGACCAACGACCTGACCCAGTACTCCCTGGCCGTGGATCGGACCAACGCCCGGCTGGCCAACCTCTTCAATCCCTTCCACCCGGCGGTGGTCCGGCAACTCGACCGGGTGGCCCGCGCCGCCCGGAGCGCCGGGATCGAGGTGAGCGTCTGTGGGGAGCTGGCAGCAAACCCCCTGGGAGCGTTCCTCCTGCTGGGTCTGGAGATACACTCCCTCTCGGTGGCGTGGCCGTCGCTCCCGGAGATCAAGAAGCTGATCCGGGAGTTCCGGGTGGAGGACGCCCGTCAGGCCGCCCGCCAGGCCCTGTCGGCGGCCACGAGCCGGGAGGTCACCGACTGTCTGGTCGAAGCCATGGGGAGCACCGTGGATCTCTCGATCTTCCGGGGCCGCTGGAACTTGTAGTGGCGGGGCGGACCCGGTAGCTTCTGCCGGCCGAACGAGACGCCATCTTCGCGCGCCTGACCGACCAATCCGAGCGAGGCCCGCCCGTGAGCCGACGACTCTTCACCTCCGAGTCCGTCACCGAGGGACATCCGGACAAGATCGCCGACCAGATCTCCGACGCCGTACTGGACCACATCCTGGACGACGACCCGGGGGGTCGGGTGGCGTGCGAGACCCTCGTCACGACCGGCATGGCGTTCGTCTCTGGGGAGATCACCACCGAGACGTACGTGGACATCCCCGAGATCGTCCGGGGAGTGATCAAGTCGATCGGCTACACGAACTCCGAGTACGGGATCGACGGCCGGACGTGCGCTGTGCTGACGTCGATCGACCGCCAGTCGGAGAACATCGCCCAGGGCGTGGACACCGGGGGAGCCGGGGATCAGGGGATGATGTTCGGCTACGCCTGCGACGAGACCGACGTCCTCATGCCGGCCCCGATCCACTACGCCCACCGGCTCGTGGAGCGGCTGGCCGAGGTGCGGAAGTCCGGCGAGATCGCCTGGCTCCGGCCCGACGGCAAGGCCCAGGTCACCGTGGAGTACGCCGACGACGAGCCCGCCCGGATCGACACGGTCGTCGTCAGCGCCCAGCACGAGCCCGACGTCGGTCAGAAGCGGATCCGGGAGGAGATCATCCGGGACGTCGCCTCCACCGCGCTCCCGGGCGAGCTCTTCGATCCCGAGGACTGCACCTTCCACATCAACCCCACGGGGCAGTTCGTCATCGGCGGTCCCCACGGCGACGCCGGGCTCACCGGACGGAAGATCATCGTGGACACCTACGGGAGCCTCGGACGCCACGGGGGCGGCGCCTTCAGCGGGAAGGACCCGACGAAGGTCGATCGCTCGGGGGCCTATGCGACCCGGTGGGCCGCCAAGAACCTCGTCGCCGCCGGCGCCGCCCGGCGGGCGGAGATCCAGGTGGCGTACGCCATCGGCGTGGTGGAGCCGGTCTCGATCCACGTGGACACGTTCGGCACGGGCGTCGTGCCCGACGACGAGATCTCGGAGGCGGTCCGGGAGGTCTTTGACTTCCGCCCGCAACAGATCATAGACCGGCTGGGGCTGGCCGAGCCCATCTACCGCCCGACGGCGGCGTACGGCCACTTCGGCCGCGCCCCCTCCACTCGAATCCTCCCGGACGGGTCGGGCAGGGAAGTGGAGCTCTTCACCTGGGAGAAGACCGACCGGGTGGACGACGTCCGGACGGCCCTGGGGCTCTGACGTCCCCGGAGGGCGGCCGGCACGACGGAAGGGACCGCTACGAGCTTCGCACGAGACGAACTTCACATAGACGAGACGAGCCATGGCCATCGACGTGAACATCGCCTGCGACATCCACGACCCGGAGCTGGCCCGGAGGGGCGCGCGCCGCACCGAGTGGGCCGACCAGTACATGCCGGTGCTCCGGCAGATCCGGCACCGCTTCGCCGACGAGAAGCCGCTGGAGGGGGTGAGGGTCTCCGCCTGCCTCCACGTGACCTCGGAGACGGCGAACCTGATGAAGACGCTGAAGGCGGGCGGGGCCGACGTGGTGCTCTGCGCCTCCAATCCCCTCTCCACCCAGGACGACATCGCCGCCCACCTGGTGGTGGACGAGGGCATCGGGGTGTACGCCATCAAGGGCGAGGACGACGACACCTACTACGACCACATCCGGGCCGCCCTGGCCCACCGCCCGCACCTGACCATGGACGACGGGGCGGACCTGGTGGGATCGCTCCACATGATGGCGCTGGACCGGATGGACGACCTGCACCCGGTGGTCCGTCGCTGGACCGGCCAGCTCGACGACGACGAGCGCTCGGCCCTGGTGGACGGGGTCCGGGGCTCCACCGAGGAGACCACGACCGGCGTCATCCGCCTCAAGGCGATGGCGGCCGACGACGTGCTCCGCTTCCCGGTGGTGGCGGTGAACGACTCCCGGACCAAGCACCTCTTCGACAACCGCTACGGGACCGGGCAGAGCACCATCGACGGAATCCTCCGGGCCACCAACGTGCTCCTGGCCGGCTCGACCTTCGTGGTGGCCGGCTACGGCTGGTGCGGCCGGGGCGTGGCGCTGAGAGCCCGGGGAGCCGGGGCGAACGTCGTGGTCTGCGAGGTGGACCCCGTGAAGGCCCTGGAGGCCGCCATGGACGGCTTCCGGGTGATGCCCCTGGCAGAGGCCACGGAGATCGGAGACGTATTCGTCACCCTCACGGGCGACATCGACGTGATCCGTCCCGAGCACTTCCGGGCCATGAAGGACGGGGCCATCGTGGCCAACTCCGGCCACTTCAACGTTGAGCTGGATCTTGGCGGCCTGGCGGAGATCGCCGACGACGAGCCCCGGCAGATCAAGGAGTACGTCCAGGAGTACCGGGTGGACGGGAAGCGGATCCACGTGCTGGGCGAGGGCCGGCTGATCAACCTGGCGGCCGCCGAGGGCCATCCGGCCTCGGTCATGGACATGAGCTTCGCGAACCAGGCCCTCGCTTCGGAGTATCTCAATACGAACGCCGAGGAGCTGGAGCGGCAGGTGTACCGTGTCCCGGAGGAGCTGGACCGGGAGATCGCCACCCTGAAGCTCCGGGGGATGGGCATCGAGATCGATACCCTGACCGAGGAGCAGGAGCGCTATCTGGCGTCCTGGCACCTCGGCACCTGAGCCGCCGACCGGGCGCCGGACCGGGCCCGGGGCGTCCGCCGCTGCGAGGAGCGTGGTAAAGCCGTGCTGGTGCAGATGAAGGTCAAGAGCCTCGGGCTCGACCGGGCGTCGAACACCCCCGTCGTCATCCTCCAGGAGGAGGGCGGCAACCGGGTGCTGCCGATCTGGATCGGCCCGGGAGAGGCCAGCGCGATCGCCATGCAGCTCGCCGACATGAGCTTCTCCCGGCCCCTGACCCACGACCTCCTGGTCTCGGTGGCCAACGGCCTGGGCGGCGAGCTGGAGCGGATCGTGATCACCCGGGTCGTGGACAACACCTACTACGCCGAGCTCCTCCTGCACC
>CAZMPV010000054.1:9015-11743 GCA_964567985.1 uncultured Gemmatimonadaceae bacterium | reverse complement strand
GGGGCACCAGCCGGCGGGGGTACTCGCCCAAGGTCAGCGAGCTCTACCGGACGTATCAGGACATCGTGGCGCTCCTGACCGCCTCCGACATGTGGATCACGCCTACGGTGGGCATCTACGGCGCCTACTCCGTGCTCATGGCCCGCCACCCGGACATCCTGGACGACCCCCGGCTCCGGAGCCTCTTCCCCGAAGGCACGGTCGAGTCCCAGCGGGAGCGGGCCGAGGGCGTCGAGGACCGCCTCGAGGTCACCGAGCGCCTGGTGAGCGACATGGCCGGAACCGCCCGGCGGGTCCTGGAGGGCGGTGGCACCGTCGTCGCCGGCACCGACGGGGGCCCCGACGGCCTCACCCTGCACCTGGAGATCCAGAGCTTCGTGGAGCACGGGGGGATGACGCCCTATCAGGCCCTGCGATCCGCCACGGCGGTGGCCGCCGAGGAGCTCGGCGCCGGCGGGGACCTGGGCACCGTGGAGGCCGGCAAGCTGGCCGACCTGGTCGTCCTGGAGGCCGATCCCCTGGAGGACATCACCAACACCCGCAGGGTCCGGGCCGTCGTCGAGGACGGCCGCCACCACACCCTGGCCGAGCTCATGGCGGGGCCGGGAGGCGGCGGGTGAGCATCCCCGGGTCGGGGCCCGTGCCGGGGGAGGCGGGCCGATGAGCGGGGCCGGCCCGCCGGTCCCGGTGGCCGTCGTCCAGGCGGCGCCGGTCCTCTTCGATCGGGACGCCACCGTGGAGAAGGTCTGCGCCCTGACCGCCGAGGCGGCGGCCGGAGGCGCCCGGCTCGTCCTCTTCCCGGAGGCGTACGTGGGGGGCTACCCCTGGGGGCTCAAGTTCGGCACGTCGGTGGGAGGGCGCTCCGAGGCGGGTCGCCGGGCCTGGGAGCGGTACTGGTCCGCCGCCGTCGAGGTGCCGGGCCCGGACACCGAGCGGATGGGCGACGCCGCCCGGGAGGCCGGGGTCTGGCTCGCCGTCGGCGTGGTGGAGCGGGACGCGAGCTTCAGCGGCGGCACCCTCTTCTGCACGCTTCTCTACTTCGGGCCCGACGGAGCGCTCCTGGGAAAGCACCGCAAGCTCAAGCCGACGGCGGCCGAGCGTCTCATCTGGGGCGAGGGCGACGGGAGCACCATGCCCGTCTTCGACACCGACGCCGGCCGCCTCGGCGGGCTCATCTGCTGGGAGAACTACATGCCCCTGGCCCGGATGGCCATGTACGGCAAAGGGGTGGAGGTCTACCTGGCCCCCACCGCCGACGCCCGCCCCCGCTGGCAGTCCACGCTGCAGCACATCGCCCTGGAGGGGCGTTGCTTCGTCCTGGGCTGCAATCAGTACGTCACGAAGGAGATGTACCCCGACGACCTCGAGCCCGAGATCCGGGCCGAGCTGGAGGAGTGGCCCGAGGTGCTCTGCCGGGGTGGAAGCGCGGTGTACGATCCCCTGGGGGAGTGCTTGGCCGGGCCCCTCTACGACGAAGAGGGGATCCTCACCGCCGAGCTCGATCCTTCCGCCGTGGCCCGGGGGAAGTTCGACTTCGACGCCGTGGGTCACTACGCCCGGCCCGACGTCTTCCGCTTCCGGGTGGTGGAGGAGCCACGGCCGCCGGTCGCGTACGGCGACGACGAGGAGGGTTGAAGGGCGGCCCCGGCGGCCCTAGTGTCCGGAGGGACGAGGTTGGCGTCGTCCCCCGAAGTCCGAATACGATCCAGAATCGGCCCAGCGGAGGGCTCATGGCACAGACCAGCACGACCAGGACCGACGAACTGATTCAGGAGGCCGAGCGCGTCAGCGCCCACAACTACAAGCCCCTGCCCGTGGTGCTGGACCGGGGCGAGGGGGTGTGGGTCTGGGACGTGGAGGGCAACAAGTACCTGGACATGCTCAGCGCCTATTCGGCGCTGAACCAGGGGCACCGCCACCCGGAGATCCTCCGGGCCGCCCGGGAGCAGATGGAGCGTCTGACCCTGACGTCCCGGGCCTTCCACAACGACCAGATGGGCCCCTTCCTGGCCGAGCTGACCGCGGCCACCGGCTACGACAAGGCGCTCCCGATGAACACGGGCGCCGAGGCGGTGGAGACCGCCATCAAGACGGTCCGGAAGTGGGGCTATCGGACGAAGGGCGTGGCCCCGGACCGGGCCGAGATCATCGTCTGCGAAGGGAACTTCCACGGCCGGACGACGACGATCGTCGGCTTCTCCTCGGAGGACCAGTACCGGGAGGGCTTCGGGCCCTTCACCCCGGGCTTCGAGCTCGTGCCCTACGGCGACGTGGACGCCTTCGAGGCGGCCATCACCGAGAACACCGTCGGCTTCATGGTGGAGCCGATCCAGGGCGAGGGCGGCGTGGTGATTCCCCCGGACGGCTATCTGGCCCGGACGGCCGAGATCTGCCGGGAGCGCGGGATCGCCTTCATCGCCGACGAGATCCAGACGGGTCTCGGCCGCACCGGCCGGCTCTTCGCCTGCGAGTGGGAGGACGTGCGCCCGGACGTGCTCATCGTCGGGAAGGCCCTGGGCGGCGGCGTCTACCCGGTCTCGGCGGCCCTCGCCGACGACGAGTACATGGGGGTCTTCAACCCGGGCGACCACGGATCCACCTTCGGGGGCAACCCCCTCGGCGCCGCCGTGGGTCTGGCCTCCCTCCGGGTGATCCTGGACGAGGAGCTCTCCCGGCGCTCCGACGAGCTGGGCCGCTGGTTCATGGACCGCCTCCGGGCGATCGACTC
>CAZMPV010000054.1:0-8915 GCA_964567985.1 uncultured Gemmatimonadaceae bacterium | reverse complement strand
GGCGCTCCGACGAGCTGGGCCGCTGGTTCATGGACCGCCTCCGGGCGATCGACTCTCCCCACGTGGAGGAGGTCCGGGGCCGGGGGCTGATGATCGGCGTGGTGATCCGGGAGTCGTCGGGCACCGCCCGTCCCTACTGCGAGGCCCTCCAGGAGCGGGGGATCCTGGCCAAGGAGACCCACGGCCAGGTGATCCGCTTCGCCCCGCCCCTGGTCGTGGAGAAGGAGACCCTGGAAGACGCGCTCGACGAGATCGAAGCCGTCCTGACGGAGTGAGCGGGCGGGCCGGAATCCCGGCCCGCTGGGCGTACTGGGGGCTGGGGGGCGTCGTCTTCCTGGCGGGGCTGGCCCTCTGGCAGCCCTTTCCGGCGGGGATCTGGCACGACGACGGGGTCTACATGATGCTGGGCCGGGCCCTGGCCGAGGGAGAGGGCCTCCGCTACCTGGGGGTGGCCGACGCGCCGCCGGCGCCCAAGTTCCCGCCCCTCTATCCCCTGGCCCTCGCCGGCGTCTGGAGCTTCGCCGGCGAGGTGGGTCGAGCGGTGGTCGGAGCCCGGCTCCTGAACCTCCTCTTCCTGGCAGGCGCCGCGGGGCTCTTCGCCCGCTACCTCCACCGGGACCTGGAGCTCGAGCTGGCCGAAGCCGCCGGCATCGCCGGGCTGGCCTGGCTCTCGGTGGGTCTCTGGCGGGTGGCCCTCCTTCCCCTGAGCGAGCCCCTCTTCGTGCTGGCCCTGGTGGCGGGCCTGGTCGCGGCGACCCGGATGGAGGGCGAGGAGGAGGGTGGCCTCGTGCCCCCCGTCCTCTTCATCCTGGCCTTCGCGCTCTCGGCGTACGTGCGGACCGCCGGGGTGGCGCTCCTGGCGGCGGGGGTCCTGGCTCTCCTCCTCCAGGGACGCCGCCGCCTCTCCCTGGCGGTGGCCGGCGGTGGGGCGGCCGTGCTCCTGCCCTGGGTGCTCTGGTCGAGCAGGGCGACCCGGGAGATCCCGGAGCCGCTGCGGGACGTGCTGGGACCCTACGGGGGATGGCTGGCCGAGCAGATCGTGGCGAGCCCCGGGGAGTTCTTCGGCAGCCTCCACGGCGAGGCGCTCGACCTGGTCTACAGGGTCCTCACCGTCCTCCTGCCCCGGGCGCCGGCGGGGGAGGCGTGGCTGGGCGACCTCCGCTGGGCCACGCTCCTCCTCTTCGTGCCGGCGTTCCTCCTGGGCGTGGACCGGGTCTGGAAGCGGAGCCGGACGCCGGTGCTCCTGGTCCTCGCCTACGTGGCGCTGATCTGGGTCTGGCCCTTCCGGGGCGACCGCCTCCTCGTGCCCGTGGCGCCGCTCCTGGTCCTCCTCGTGGCCCAGGGCTTCCTCTGGCGGGGCGAGGGCACGGGGGGCGTGCCGGGAAGCGACGAGATCGAGGACGCGAAGGCGCCCGCCTGGGTCGGCCGGAGCTGGCGGGGGGTGGGCGCGGCCTGGGCCCTCGTCTTCGCGGGCCTCTCGGCGTGGAGCCTTCTCGCCGGCGGCCACCTCTCCGGCTACGAGGTCCGCTCCCGGGCCCTGGTCCGGGCCGCGGAGGCCGTGGAGGGCACGGTCCCGGCCGACGCCGTGGTCGGCGCTCCGGAGCTCTGGGCGGGGCTCCACCTCCACACGGGCCGCACCGTGGCTCCCAGCGCCCGCTTCCGACCCCTGGATCCCGACGCGCCCTCCTGGGGCACCCCCGAAGAGCAGCTCGAGCTCTGGGCGGTGGCCGGGATCGATCACCTCCTGGTGGAGCACGGGGGGAAGGTGCACCGGGCCGCCCTCGACGCCCTGGAGGCACGCTGCGGGGACGGATCCCGGGTCGTCCTCGCGTCCTGGGAGGGGGCGGCGCTCGTCCGGCTGCGGTGGAGCCCCGGGTGTCGCCGGGCGATCGGCGGGGAGCCCGGCCGGTAGCCGCGGCGGGCGGGGAGCGTCGGGCCCCGGCCGCTACCGCCCGTTCACCAGTCGATCTCGCCTTCCTTGCTGGTGTCCACTTCGGCGCCCTCCTCGCCCTTCAGGAGGACCGTCTCGATCTGCTCGGTCAGGAACTTCCGGTGCTCGGGCCGGCGGACGTCCAGGCCGTAGTGGTTGATCAGCAGGGTCTGGTGCTCGAGCCAGTCGGACCAGCAGTCCTGACAGATCTCCTCGTGGACGGTCTTCCCCACTTCGTTCCGGAAGGGGGGCTTGGGAAGCTGGGAGCCGGTATCGCCGCATCTGCGGCACTCGATCTGTGCCACGCTCGCCTCTGAAGCTGAGTTCTCGTCATCGGAGATGCCCCGGTCGGGTGCATGCCGTCGGGGGCCCCTCCTACCCTCCCGGGCGACCTCGGATCCGGCCCTGGATCGGTCCCGGAGGCCGCCGGATCGGGTCGTCGAAGGCCGCCCCGGGGCCGTGGCGGCAGGCTCGTCCAGCGCCCCGGGGCTGTCTGGACGGCATTTTCCGCTTTCGTTAATTTTGTTCGAAGATGGACCGTCGGTCCCCGGGAAGAGGGCGCTGTGAGCGCGCTTTCTCCCGGACGTTCCTGTTACCGCCGCGCACGCACCGACCCATGGCACTGAAAAAGAAACAGCTCTCGCACCTCGAGAGTCGGCTCCAGGAGGAGAGAAAGCGCGCGCTCCGGTCGCTGGGCCTCTTCGATCAGATGACCAAGGCCGATCGGGAGTCCGAGGACTCGGATCTGGCCGTCTACACCGATCACATGGCCGATCAGGGGACCGAGGCCATGGAGCGGGAGAAGGCGGCGGTCTTCGCCACCAAGGAAGGACGCTACCTCTACCGGATCGAGGAGGCGCTCCGGCGCCTCTACGACGATCCGAAGAACTTCGGCCACTGCCACACCTGCGGGACCGAAGTCGGCTTCGAGCGCCTCGACGCCCTCCCCCACGCCCGCTACTGCATCGACTGCAAGGTGAAGGAGGAGGAAGAGGCCGCCTGACGGCGCTCGTCCCTCCGAGCGGGAGCCGGCCGGACCGGCCGGAGACGAAGAAAGGGCCCCGGAACAGCCGTTCGGGGCCCTTTTCTCGTCCGGGCGGAGGCGGACGGAACCGGGCTACCGGCCTCCGGTCCGCCCCGCCCGGGGCAGCGTCGACGGCGCGCCGTCGTGTCAGTCGGCCGCGTCGTCCTCCTCTTCTTCGTGGAGCGGGCTCGTGTCGTGCCAGAGCTCCTCGATCTGGGACCTCAGGTCCCGGATCTTCTTCTCCAGGGGCTGGTCCTGCAGGTGATAGCGCGCGGCGCTGAGCGCCCGGTACGCCCGCCAGAGGGCGGACGAAGCCGGTGTCTGCTCGTGCGTGCGGCGCTTCTCGCCCCGGAGCCGGGCCAGGACCCACTCCGTCATCTCCTCGTCGAGGAGCATCACGTCGCCGGTGGTCTTCGACTCCTCGTCGACGAACTTCTGCAGCTTCTTCTTGAAGCTCTTCGGGACCCCGGCCACGACGTAGACCGAAAGGTCGTCCCGTTGAAGCATTTCAGACGCCATTGTACCTCCGGTGATTGGGGGAGGTGTGATTGATGATCGATCCGAGCGCGAGCCGGGAGAGGGCGGAGATCACGCCGCCTCTTCACCGGCCAGGACCGCCAGGAGGTCTTCTCCGGCGGCCTCGACCTGCCAGTCCTTCACACCCGGGATCCCTTCCAGGGCTTCCCGGGTCCGGGGTCGCTCCTCCGCGATCTCCTGGAGCAGCGCGTTCGGGAGCAGGGTTCCCCGGTCGATGCCCAGCTCCTCGGCCCGTCGGTTCCGCACCGACTTCAGACGGCCCGTCCGTTCCTCGACTTCCCGGGGCGGGCGTCCGCCCGAGTGCTCCCGCGGCGGATACGGTCGGAGCTCGTCCTCGCTCCGGGCGTCGGCTTCGTCCAGGCGGGCCAGGAGATCGGAGCCCCGCTGTCGGGCCAGGGACGACGACATTCCCTTCGTGCCGGCCAGCTCTTCCACCGACGTGGGCCGCTCCACGGCGATCCGCTTGAGGACGTCGTCCCCGGCGACCCGGAAGTGGGCCCGGTCCCGCTCCCTGGCGATCTCCTCCCGCCACTCCAGTCCCTCCCGGAGCCGCTCGAGCTCCCGGGGCCCGAGCTTCCAGGCACGCTTCACCGAGGTCACCGGGTCCGCGTCCTCGTCCTCCTCGAAGCGGACCTGCTCGAGCTCCCGGAACTCCTCGCGGGCCCACTCCAGGCGGCCATTTTCCTCGAGGCGCTCCATGAGGAGCCCGGCCAGACGGTGGAGGTGCCGCGTGTCCTCGGCGGCGTACTCCACCATGTCGTTCGGAAGCGGACGCTTCGCCCAGTCGGCCCGCTGGAACTTCTTCGAGACCGAGACGTCGAGGTGCCTGTCCAGGAGCGACGAGAGTCCCAGGGCGTCCTCGCCCAGGAGGGAGGCGGCGACCTGGGTGTCGAAGAGTCCCCGGAGCTGGATGTCCAGGTCCCGGTCCAGGAGGCGGACGTCGAAGTCGGCCCCGTGCATCAGCACCTCGACCCGGGGGTGCTCCAGGACCGGTGCCAGCACATCCCGGGGATCGAAGGACAGGGGATCGATGATGAAGGTCTCGCCGGTGGCCAGAGAGAGCTGGATGAGGCAGACCCGGTCGCTGTATCGGTGGAACCCGGCAGCCTCCAGGTCCAGGGCGATCCGCCACTCGGCGGCGAGGGCCTCCGACAGACCGTCGGCGTCGGCCTCGTCCTGGATGAATGTGAGGGACATGAAGAGATACGGCTCCTGCGTGGATCGCGTTCGTCGCCCGCGGGGGGCGGGCCCCCGAAAAGCGGTGAAAATCGTAGCAATTGTAATACTCGGAAACGACCTTCGAGTTCCATTACGCGATCGGACGGGTCACGCTCCGGGCGAGCCGGAACGGGGCGAGCCCGGTCCGTGTACCGCTTCTGACACGGAGAGGGCCGCCGTCGCTTGCTCCACCGGGGGGTCGGGAGCACGTTTCTCCACCGGCCCGCGCCCGTGCCGAGTCATCGCCGTCACCGGCCGAAGCAGGTCGCCGAAGGAGTTCCATGCCGGAGATACTGAAGACCAAGGTCGTCTGCACCCTCGGTCCGGCCACGTCGGATCGGGAGACCGTGGCCGAGCTCGTGAAGGGCGGGATGAACATGGCCCGCATCAACATGAGCCACGGCTCCCAGGAGGAGCACGCCGAGCTCGTCTCCCACGTCCGGGCGGCCGCTGCCGAAGCCGGGCGCCCGGTGGCGATCCTCCTCGACCTCCAGGGACCCCGGATCCGGGTGGGCGCGCTCGCCGAGCCCCTGGAGCTCGAGCCGGGCCAGGAGGTGGTCATCGCCCCGGAGGATGAAGCCGAGCCAGGGGAGATTCCCACCTCCTACGCCGACCTGGCTCAGGACCTGGGTTCCGGCGACAAGGTCCTCCTGGACGACGGGCTCCTCGAGCTGGAGTGCGTCGAGACCCGGGGGAGGCGCGCCGTGCTCCGGGTCGTCAGGGGCGGGATCCTCAAGAGCAACAAAGGCATCAATCTGCCCGGCGTCCGGGTCCGGGAGGCCTCCCTCACGGGCAAGGACCTGGAGGACCTGGAGTTCGCCCTGGAGCAGGAGGTGGAGTACGTGGGGCTCTCCTTCGTCCGGGAGGCCGAGGACGTGAAGGCCCTCACGGAGCGCCTCGACGGGCGGGCGCTGGTGGTGGCCAAGATCGAGAAGGCGAAGGCCCTGGAGGACATCGAGGAGATCATGGCGGCCACCGACGCCGTGATGGTGGCCCGGGGCGACCTCGGCGTGGAGCTGCCCTTCGAGCAGGTGCCCCTCTTCCAGAAGTGGATCATCCAGCGGGCCAACGCCTGGTCCCGGCCGGTGATCACCGCCACCCAGATGCTCGAGTCCATGGTGGAGTCCCCGCGTCCCACCCGGGCCGAGGCCTCGGACGTGGCGAACGCGCTCCTCGACGGCACGGACGCGGTCATGCTCTCGGGGGAGACGGCGATCGGAAAGCACCCGCTGCGCTCCCTGGAGGCCATCGTCCGGATCAGCCGGGAGATCCAGGCCAGCGGGCTCCTGGACCGTGGGCCCCGCTACCAGCTCGACGCCGACGGGATCACCCACATGGGCGCCTCGCCCCGGGAGCGGTCCGTGGCGGCGGCCACCGTGGACGCCGTCCGACAGCTCGGAGCGCCGGCGGTGATCGTGATCACCCGGAGCGGCTTCTCGGCGCGGCTGGTGTCGAGCTACCGTCCCCCGGTTCCGATCTTCGCGGTCTGCACCGAGCCCCGGGTCCACCGGCAGCTCACCGCGGTCTGGGGCGTCCACCCGGTCCTCTCCACCGAGGAGGAGATCAGCTACGAGGGGCTCACCGAGTTCGGGTGCCGCATGGTCCTGGAGTCGGGGCTCGGCGAGCCCGGCGAGCCCGTGGTGGTCACCGCGGGCTTCCCCTTCCACACGCCGGGAACGACCAACACGATGCGCGTGGAGGACCTGTGAGGACGCCATCGGAGAGCATGCTCCAAGTAGGATGAAGCTGACGTTCCTGGGGACCGGCACCTCCTTCGGCGTCCCGGTCATCGGGTGCCGCTGCCGGGTCTGCACCTCCGAGGACCCCCGGGACCGGCGAACCCGGCACGGCGCGCTCGTCGCCCTGGAGCGGGGGCGCCTCCTGGTGGACACCCCGCCCGAGCTCCGCCTCCAGCTCGTCCGGGCCGGCGTGGAGAGCGTGGACGCGGTCTGGTTCACCCACGCACACGCCGACCACGTCCACGGGATCGACGACCTCCGGGTCTTCACCGGGATCAGGGGGCGGAGCCTGGCCGCCCACGTCTCGGAGGCCCACGCGGACGCCCTCCGGCGCCGCTTCCGCTACGTCTTCGACGAGCGCATCCGGCCGCCGTCGGGCACCACGAAGCCGGAGATCACGGTGCGCACGTTCCGGCCGGGAGACGAGGTGGAGATCCTGGGTCGAGCCTTCCGGCCGCTCCGGGTCCCTCACGGGACGGTCTCGGTCTACGGCTTCCGGGTCGGCCCCCTCGGCTACGTGACCGACGGCAAGCGCCTGCCCCCGGAGACGCTGGAGGCCCTGGAGGGGGTGGAGGTCCTGGTCCTGAACGCCCTCTGGTTCGGCAACCCCCACCCGACCCACTTCAACGTCGAGGAGGCCGTGGAGGCGGCCCGGACGGTGGGCGCCGAGCGCACGTACCTGACCCACCTGACCCACGAGGTGAGCCACGCCGAGCTCCTGGAGCGGCTCCCCGACGGGATCGAGCCGGCGTACGACGGACTGGAAGTGGCCATGGGAGGGGACGAGGCGTGAGCCGCGTGACGCTGGACTTCGGCAACATGCTCGCCGGAGTCCTCGAGCGGGGGGGCATCGATCCCGACGCCCTGGACGGGGCCCTGGCCGAGCGCTTCGGCCGGGCCCGGGAAGAGCTGGAGGCCCGGAGGGAGGCCGGCGAGCTGGGCTTCCTCGAGCTGCCGTACGCGGACGAGACCGCCGAGCGGGTCCGGAGCGTCGCCGACGGCTTCGGCCAGTGGTTCGAGGACCTGGTCGTCCTCGGCATCGGCGGCTCCGCCCTGGGCACCCGGACCCTGGGGGACGCCCTCCTGCCGCCCGGGTGGAACGAGCTCGACGGCGAGGCCCGGAACCACTACCCCAGGCTCCACGTAGTGGACAACCCGGATCCCCGCACCCTCTCGGCCCTGCTGGACCGCCTCGTCCCCGGCCGGACCCTCTTCAACGTCGTCAGCAAGTCCGGGAGCACCGCCGAGACGATGGCGCTCTTCCAGGTCGCCGATGCCTGGCTCCGGAGCTCCCTGGGCGAGGGGGAGGCCCGGGGCCACTTCCTCTTCACCACCGATCCGGAGCGGGGCGCGCTCCGGCGGATCGCCGAGGCCGAGGGGGTTCCCGCCCTGCCCGTTCCCCCGAGCGTGGGCGGGCGCTTCTCGGTCCTCTCCTCGGTGAGCCTCTTCCCGGCCGCCGCCGTCGGCATCGACACCGCCGAGCTTCTGGCCGGCGCCCGGGAGATGGAGGCCCGCTGCCGGAACGACGGGCTCACGGAGAACCCGGCGGGGCTGCTGGCCGTCCTCCTCCACGCCGCCCACGCCGACGCCGGCGCGGGCACCCACGTGCTCATGCCGTACGCCGACCGGCTGCGCACGCTGGGCCTCTGGTTCCAGCAGATCTGGGCAGAATCCCTGGGGAAGACGCCCGCCGGGGACGGGTCGGCCGGCGAGGCCGGGGGGGGCGTCGGACCCACCCCCCTGGCCGCCGTCGGCGCCACCGACCAGCACTCGATCCTCCAGCTCCTGATGGAGGGCCCCCGGGACAAGGTGGTCTGCTTCGTCGGCGTCCGCGCCCGGGGCGAGGACGTCGAGATCCCCGGGCTCCACCCGGGAATGGACGCCCTGTCCTACCTGGGAGGCCACACCCTCGGCCACCTCCTGGAGACCGAGCGAGGCGCCACGGCGGAAGCCCTCCGGCGACGAGGACGCATGAATCTGACCCTGGAGCTGGAGCGGGTGGACGCCCGGGCCCTGGGCGAGCTCTTCGTCCTCTTCGAGGTCGCGACGGTCTACGCCGGGGCGCTCTACGGGGTGAATCCCATGAACCAGCCGGGGGTCGAGCTCGGCAAGGAGCTCACCTACGGCCTCCTGGGTCGCGCGGGGTACGACGCGCCGGAGCCGGGAACCGTCGATCCCCGTTGGCGGGTATGAAAGTTGCTGGAGAACCACACGACAGAGACCAGGTGGCCGTCGAGCTTGTAGGTGCCCGCGGCCGCTGGTATTTTTTCGACCCGACGAGCTCGAGCGCCCGGACCGGTGGGTCCGCGACCGCTCGGACGGACGCCAGGAGGCGACGCCATGCGCGAATACGACGACGTACCCGCGGTGATCATCGAGAAGGAATCGGGCGGAGGCCTGGGCGCCTTCGTCCTGGGTGCCCTCATCGGCGCCGGGGCCGCCCTCCTCTTCGCTCCCCGCTCGGGGG
>CAZMPV010000053.1:0-11918 GCA_964567985.1 uncultured Gemmatimonadaceae bacterium | reverse complement strand
CGGTGGCGTCGATGGCGCCCCGCTCCAGCGCCGGGTAGATGTCGCCCCCGGCCAGGACCTGGACGCTCACGCCCAGGCGGCTCATGATCTCGCCGCCCAGCCCCGGGATTCGCATGCGGAGGCCTCGCAGATCGGAGAGCGTGCTCACCGGCTCCCGGAACCAGCCTCCCATCTGGGCACCGGTCGTGCCGCAGGGGAACTGGATGATTCCGAAGTCGGCGTACACCTCCCGGAGGAGCTCCAGGCCCCCGCCCTCGTACATCCAGGCGATGTTCTGGCGGGTGCTCAGGCCGAAGGGGACGGTGCTGTCGAAGGCCAGGGCGGGGCTCTTGCCGATGTAGTAGTAGCCGCCGGTGTAGCCTGCCTGGGCCGTCCCCTGCTGGACGGCGTCCATGACCTGGAGGGCCGGGACGATCTCCCCGGCCGGGTGGACCTGGATGGTGAAGCGGCCCTCGGTCAGGGCTTCGACGCGCTCGGCCACGTACTCGGCGGCGCCGTGGAGGAAGTCGAGGCTCCGGGGGAAGCTGGTGACCAGGCGCCAGCGTACCCGGGGGCCGGTGACGATCGAGGCGCTCTCACCGGAGCCGGGGCTCTCCCGACCGCCGTCGCCGCACGACGCCAGCACCGACACGCCCGCGCTCGTGATCGCGGCCTTCTTGAGAAAGTCGCGCCGCTTCATCGGGTCCATGCTCACGCTCCAGGATTCACGAGTCTGCGGTCGTCGAGCATGCGCACGGCCCGCTCCGCGTCCACCGGACGGGAGAAGAGGTAGCCCTGGGCCAGGTCGCAGCCGAGCTCCCGGAGCTGCTCGAGCTGGCCCTCCGTCTCCACGCCCTCGGCCACGACCGTCATCTCCAGGTTCCGGGCCAGGCGGACGATCGTCCGGACGACTTCCAGGTTCTCCCGGCTGTCCAGCATGTGGTTGATGAACGAGCGGTCGATCTTGAGGGTGTCGATGGGAAACCGGCAGAGGTTGCTCAGCGACGAATAGCCGGTTCCGAAGTCGTCGACCTGGATCCGGATCCGGCTCTCCTTCAGACGGGAGAGGGTCCGACCCGCCGAGTCCGCGTGGCTCATGAGCGAGGTCTCGCTGATCTCCACGTGGAGGCGCTCGCCCGGCAGCCGGGCAGCGTCCAGGTGGCGGCGGATGCGGTCCTGGGCGTCCGGCTGCCCGAACTGCTTCGGCGACAGGTTCACGCTGACGAAGAGCGGGTGGTCGTCGGGAAGCTCGGGCAGCCACGCGGCGAGCTGGCCCAGGGCGTCTTCCAGGAGGATCCATCCCAGCTTCACGATGAGACCGGTCTCCTCGGCCACGGGGATGAACTCGCTGGGCGCCACCAGGCCCCGCTTCTCGTCGTCCCAGCGCACGAGGGCCTCGAAGCCCTCGATCCGACCGGTGGAGACCCGGATCACGGGCTGATAGCGGAGCACCATCTGTCGCTTCTCGGTCGCCCGACGGATGCGGGACTCGAGCTCGATCCGCGCCATGGCCCGGGCGTGGAGGACCGGGTCGAACATCTGGGTCGAGCCGGCGCCCTGGTCCTTCGCCCGGCCCAGGGCCTTGTAGGCGTCGTTCAGGACCTCTTCCGGGTTCTCGTAGCCGGTGGCGCTGAGGGCGATGCCGATGCACGCGGTGGCGGTGACGGTCCTGCCGTCCACCCGGAACGGCGCCGCCAGGGATTCGTGGACCCGGGCCGCGACCCGGCTCGGATCGCTGATGTCGTTCATCCCGTCCAGGAGGAGGCCGAACTCGTCGGTCCGGAGCCGGGCCACGGCGTCCACGGACCGGACGCAGTCCGCCAGGCGGTCGGCGACGGCCCGGAGGAGCTCGGCTCCCGCCTCCTCCCCGTGGCGCTCGTTGATCCCGGTGAAGCCGTCCAGGTCCACCACGAGGACCGAATAGAGGTACCCCTTCTCCCGCTCGCTCCGCTCGGCGGAGTGGCCGACCCGCTTCTCGAGGAAGTTGCGGTTCGCCAGCCCGGTCAGGGGGTCGTGGAGGGCGTCCCGGACCAGGCGGGCCTCGGTCTCCTTCCGCTCCCGGAGGTCGCGGACGGTCCGCTCGGCGATGGCGAGCCGGACGTGGAGGAGCTCCTGGTTCACCGGCTTTTCCACGTAGTCGTCGGCCCCGGCGTCCAGCGCCGCCTCCAGGGCGTCCCGCTTCTCCACGGCGGTGACGAAGAGGATCACGGTCTCGTCGGCTTCCGGCAGCTCCCGGATCTTGCGGGTGAGCTCCAGGCCGTCCATGCCCGGGAGCCTCAGATCGATCAGGACCAGGGGGTACCGCTCGTGCCGGTACGCCGTCCACGCGCTCTCCCCGTCGGGACGGGCGTCCACGTCGTGACCCCGGGCCGCGAGGATCTCGATGAGCAGCTCCCGGGTCGTCTCTTCGTCCTCGACGACGAGGACGGGGAATCCCCGCGGGCTCACGCTCGGGTCCCGTCGCCGAGGAGCTCGACGATCCCGTCGGCGGACATCGGGCGATGGTAGCGGTATCCCTGGACGAAGTCGCAGTCGAGCTCCAGGAGGCGGCTTTCCTGGTCGGCGGTCTCCACGCCCTCGGCCACGATGCCCATACGCAGGGCCCGGGCGAGCTGCACGATCGTCCGCACAACCTCCAGGTCCTCGCTGCTTTCGCCCATCTGCCAGATGAACTCCCGGTCGATCTTGAGCGTGTCGAAGGGGAGCCGGCTCAGGTGGCTCAACGAGGAATAGCCGGTGCCGAAGTCGTCGATGTGGAGGTGGAGGCCCATTTCCTTGAGCCGTAGGAGCCTGGGGAGCGTGCCCGCCACGTCGGCCATGACCGACGACTCGGTGATCTCGAGGTGGAGGCGTTCGCCGGGGATCCCGGTGCGCTCGAGCGTCCGGGCGACGATCTCCTCCATCTCGGGCTGGACGAGCTGACGCGCGGAGACGTTCACGCTCACGTCGAGCTCCTCGCCGACGCTCCCGGCGTCCGACCACTCCCGGAGCTGCCGGCACGCCCGCTCCAGGGTCCACCATCCCAGGGGCAGGATCAGGCCCGTCTCCTCGGCCACCGGGATCAGGTCCGGCGGCAGTGTCAGCGAGGACTCGCCGCCCTGGTCCCAGCGCAGCAGGGCCTCGACGGACATGATCCTCCCGCTCTCCAGGGAGAGGATGGGCTGATAGTGGAGGGCCAGCTCCTCCCGCTCCAGGGCCGTCCGGATCTTGTTCTCGAGCTCGACACGGGCCACGGCCCGGGCGTGGACGTCGGGATCGTAGACCTGCACCTCGCCCCGTCCCTGGGCTTTGGCCCGGGTCAGGGCCTTCATGGCGTCCCGGAGCAGCTCCTCGGCGTCGCCGTAGTGAGTCGAGCTCAGGACGATGCCGATGCACGCCGATACGTAGACCTTCGTGCCCTGGACCCCCACCGGGTTGCTGAGCGTCCCCTGGATCCGGCTCGCCACCCGGGTCGGGTCCGACTCGCCGGCCAGGTCGTCGAGCAGGATCCCGAACTGGTCGCCGGCGATCCGGCT
This sequence comes from uncultured Gemmatimonadaceae bacterium, assembly GCA_964567985.1. Taxonomy (GTDB): domain Bacteria; phylum Gemmatimonadota; class Gemmatimonadetes; order Longimicrobiales; family Gaopeijiaceae; genus CAZMPV01. The sequence continues at coordinate 8,424 of CAZMPV010000053.1, read as the reverse complement.
GACCGTGTCCAGGTCCCTCAGGCACTCGTCGATCCGACGCCCTACGGCGCGGAGGACCTCGTCGGCCACTTCCCGGCCGTGGCGCTCGTTGATGCCGTGGAAGCCGTCCAGATCGACGACCGCGACCGCGAAGAGGTAGTCGTCGGCGCGCCGGGCGCGGCCCGCGGCCTTTTCGATCTGGTCCCGGAGCATGGTCCGGTTGCCGAGGCCGGTGACGTCGTCCCGGTACGACTGCTCCTGAAGCTCGGCCTCCCGGTCCCGGTGCGCCCGCCGCTCGGCGATCCGCCGCTCGGCGATCGCCACGCGCACGTGGAGGAGGTCGGGGGAGACCGGCTTGACCACGTAGTCGTTGGCGCCGGCCTGGAGGGCGTCGTCCAGCGCCTCGTGGGCTTCGGCACCGGTGACGAAGAGGATGACGGTGTCCTCGCTGTTCGGGAGCTTCCGGATTCGGCGGCAGAGCTCGACGCCGTCCATCTCCGGCAGGGTCCGGTCCAGGAGCACCAGGGGAGGGCGCTCTGCCCGGAAGAACTCCAGCCCCTGCTCGGCGCTCTCCGCTACCCGGACCTCGTGGCCCCGGGCCTCGAGCATGTCGACGAGAAACTCCCCGGCCACCGGGTCGTCCTCGACGACCAGGACCGTGAGTGGGCTGGAGCCGAGCTCCGGACGGCGAGGCCTCTCACCGGTCGGGGCTTCAGCCGGACGGCGGGTCGGTTCGGGGTCGGAGGAGCCGCTCATGGGGGTGGGGAGGTGCCCCGGAACGTCGTCGGGGGGCGTACGACGTTCCGGGGACCGGTGGAGGATCGGGTCAGGGCGGAGCGTGCCGCACCGGTCCCGGAGGCCTCAGGCGCGCTCGATCACGTAGCAGATGTGCCAGTTCGACATCTGCTCGGGGTCGTCCGTGCGCTCGTCGTGGGGCTTGTAGACGCCGAACCAGTCCGCGACGTCGCCGTGGAATTCCCGGCGGTAGTTGTCGAGCTGGTCGTTGGCGCTCATCTCGTCCATCTCTTCGCCGCTGATCTCCACCGTCAGGTTGTCCCCGACTTCGCCCTCGAAGATCACCTTGTTCAGCTCCACGAAGTTCCACCCGGGGCGATCCGAGATCTTGTAGTAGCCCTCCTCGGGGAAGCGGGTCTCCGCGGAGAAGCCTTCGTCGCCCTCGCTGGTGATCTTCGCCCGGAAGCGGAACTCGCCCTCTTCGTCGAAGAAGGGCTCCAGGGAGTCGAGAATCTTGATCCAGCGGAGGGTGATGCGGATGCGCTCCGTACCCTGCTCGGCCATGTGGGCCTCCTTCGAATCCGTGGGAGGATCGTCTCTGACGTCGGGGGGAGCCGTCCCGGCGTCTCCAGCGCCTCCGGCCGGAGACGGACGGACGCTCCCGTTCCGGCGAAAGGTTAGGGTGAAAGGGGTGGGCTGTCCAGCGATTTCCGGCCCTCCGCCGCCGTCGACCTCAGCCGATCGGGAGCTCCACGCTCAGCCGATGGGTCCAGACGCGGGCGTCCTGCAGGGTGAGAGGCCCCTCCGGAGCGAGGACCACGTCGGAGCCCACGGTCGGGACGGCTCCGTCGACCTCCGGCATGATTGCGCGGTCGATCCCCGGCCGCCCGGTGCCGGTCGTCAGGCGCCCCTGGTAGCGGAGCGTGAGGGCGTCCAGGCGGAGGGAGCCCCCCCACGTCGGGGTCCACTCCATCCAGCTCTCCCGCTGCTCACGGCGACGCCGCTCGACGTGATCGATCTGCTCGAGCTCGTAGGAGATCGAGCGGACCGCCAGGCCCAGCTCGACCCGTCCCGGTCCGACGCTCCGGGCGCCGCCGAGGTGGAGGGCGAAGTTCCGGAAGAAGAAGTCGTTGTCCACCGTGCGCTCGCCGGAGCGGAGGCTGTCTCCCCGGACCGTGGGCACCGGACCTTCCGCCTCGGCCCACGTCTCGCTCCAGATCGGCTCGAAGACCGCGTCCACGCCGACCGTCGTCTCGCCCACGGTCCGGGCGGTTCCCAGGCCCAGGTTCCAGGCCCACGTGGTCCCGGGGTCCCGGAGGATGTTCATCAGGTCGTAGTTCGGGATCTTCGGGTGGTCCTTCCGGTTGACGGTGACGAAGCCGCCCACCCGCCAGCCCGGGGCCTCCAGGGGCCGGACGAGGCCGAGGTGGACGCCCGTGGTGTTGGTCCGGTCCAGGTTCCGCTCCTCCACGGCGCGCCACTCCCCGCAGGGGGCGGTGACGCACCGGGTCTCGGGCGGGAAGGGGACGAAGTCCACGCTGGTCACGTCGTGGGTCGCGTCCCACCGCCGATGAACGAGGACGGCCTCGACGGATCCGCCGTCCGGGTCGTCCCGGACCAGCCCGAGGCGATAGTCCTGGGCCGTGGCGCTCTGTTCGATCCGCCTGGCCCCGCCGTAGAGGTGCTCGACCCCGTCCACCGCCCCGAGCCCCGCCCAGCGGATCCCGCCTCCCACGGACCATCCGTCTCCGAGCTCGCGCCCCGCGTACGCCGCCGCGTAACTGTTCGCCGCCGAGCGGTCGCTGAGCCGGTCGCCCCTCGGGCGGGGACCGGGGAAGGGGTCGACGAAGTCCCGGAAGGGCCGGTCGGAGCGCCGGAGCTCCTGGATCGCCAGGGACACCCCGCCGAACCAGCTGTCGGAGGAGAAGAGGAGGGCCACCGGAAGGGTGCCCGCGGCGCCGTTCCCTTCGGTCACCGTGTAGAAGGTCGGGCTCGCCACGACCCGTCCGTCCTCGATCCGAGCGCCGGTGGCCGGATTCCGGAAGGGATCGCCGACCGTGTCGTGGACGGCGGCCGTGACGCCCCCCATCCCCAGGGTCGTCGCCGGATGAACGAGGAACTGGTCTCCGCTGGCCACGGGCACGGTCTTCACGCCGATGACCTGCGCCGCGGCCGGGGCGGCGAGCGGAAGCAGTCCGAGGGCGAGGAACAAGAGGAGGGCGAGGGGGAGGGGGACGGGGCGGGAGGTTCGGGTCTTCATGGCGGTGCCGGGTGGATGGAGGGGGTCGATGCTCTGCCCGCTCGGGGCGCTCGTAGAGGGAACGAGCGGAGGCTCTCGACTGTGACGCCGGGCGGCGCCCGGCAGCGAACCGCTAGAAGCGCAGCTCGAGGCCCAGGAGGGGGAGGAAGGGGCGGCGGGCCAGGGGCTCGACCTCGGAGCTCCGCCAGGGCTCGAAGTAGTAGAAGAGGGCGTCCCGGCGGTCGAGGGCGTTGACGATCCTGAGGTAGGGTCGGAGGGTCGCCGGGGCGCCGGCGATCCGGGTGTCCCATTCGGCGTCGACCTCCACGTCCAGGCGGAAGAAGCCGTCGAGGGTGGGGGTGACGGCGTCTCCCCGCGACGGGGGCTGGCCGCTTCCCCCATCGCCTTCGCCCGTGGTGGCCTCGTCGGGAGACGCGGGGCTCTCGCCGCCGAAGATGGGGACCGACGTGAAGGGGAGGCCGTCGCCGTACGCCAGACGGGCCTCGCCGCCGAAGTGCTCGCCGAGGCGTCCGTCCACCCCCGCCGAGAGCAGGTGACGCCCCGTGAACGCCTCGCCCGCGGCGCTGGTCGGGGTCCCGGTCGGGCTCCAGAACCAGGCCAGGGAGTAGCCGAACCACCCGCCGGCTTTCTCGCCGCTCCGTCGCACGGTCAGGTCCACGCCGGAAGAGCGGAGCTCTCCGTCGGCGACCCCGGGAAGCCCGTCGAAGGCTTTCACGAAGCCCTCTGCACCCAGGAATACGTCGGGCGTGAGGTGCTGCTCGAGGGAGAGGACCAGGTGGGTGGCTCCTGCGACCGGGTAGAGGGCCTGACCGGCCCGGGTCCCGCCGGGGTCGCCCAGGGCCACCTGGACCTCGAGGTCGGCGGGCTGGACGAACTCGTAGTGCTTTCCGAAGGCGAGGGTGAGGAGGGCGTCCTCGGTCAGGAGCCACTCGGTCCGGATCCGGGGCGCCAGGCGGACCGACGCCTCGTCCCGGCTGAAGCGGTCCGCCCGGAGCCCGGCCTGGAGGGTCACGTCCGGGCCCAGGGGGCGCCGGCCCTCCACGAAGGCGCCCACCACCGTCCCGTCCACGCGACGCCAAACCTCCTGGGCCCCGTCGCCTCCCAGGGTGCGGGCCGAGGAGACGTGGCGGACCCGCTCGCCCGTCCCGCCCCAGGCGACGGTCCAGTCGCCCGCCGCGGTCGAGCCCTGGACCGAAGCGCGCAGGCGCTCCGTCCGGCCGTCGGCCCACGCCGGCGTCTCCCGCCCGAGGGGGAGGACGGCGTCGTAGCGGGACGCGCCCAGGCCCAGGTGGAGGCCGGACTCCCCGGCGGGGATCGTCCAGCGGAGCGACGCGGCGCCGTTGTGCCAGCGGGCTTCGTCGGTCCCGACGGGACCGGCTCCGCCACCTTCGAGCCCGGCGCCCCCCAGGTCGAGCCCGACCGACTCCTCGTTCCAGTATCCGGTCAGGTCGATCCGGTGACCGCCGCCGGGCCGGATCCGGGAGCGGGCGAGGAGCTCGGCGTAGCCATAGGGGAGGTCCCCGGCGCCGAGGCCCCGGGCGCCCAGGCCGTGGAGGGCGCGGGCGGAGACGAGGCCGGAGGCCCGCTCTCCCAGGGGGCCCTCGACGGTGGCCGTGGCGGTGGCGAGGTCCAGGGTCGCCCGGCCCCGGAGGCCTTCGGACGCCGGTGCTCGAGTGTGCAGGTCGAGGACGTTCGACAGGCCGCCCTGGAAGGAGGCGGGAGCCGCGCCGACGTGATGTCGGCCCTCGGCGAAGAGGGCTTCGTCCAGGCCCGGCAGGAGCCCGCCGAGGTGGAAGGGGGCGTGGACCGGCACTCCGTCCACCAGCACCCGCTTCTGGTCGGCCACCGAGCCCCGGATCAGGAGACGGCGTCCGCTGGAGCCGCCCTCCCCGCCGGCCAGGGCCCGGGCCGCCGCGGCCAGGCCCGCGTCGCCCCCCCCGGGTCCCACCTCCAGGATCCCGAGCTCCACGTCGCCGGCGGACACCGCGGCGGAGCCCCGGATCGGTCCCGGAACCGGATCCGGCCGAACGGTGATCCCGGTCACGGCGATCGGCGTCGCCTCGACCTCCAGGTCGAGACGGAGGACGCCTTCGCGTGGAACCGTGACCTCCAGCGTCAGGGGACGGTAGCCCAGCCGGCTGACCCGGAGGATCCGCTCTCCCGGGGGGACACCGGTGACGGAGTAGCGGCCGTCGGCGGCGCTGACGGCGGTGAGGCCCCGGGCCCCGCCGGATACGCTGATCCAGGCGTGGGCCAGCGGCACACTGCGCTCCCCGAGGTGGCCGTGTACGGTGCCGGTGAGCGTAGCGCCCTCCTGGGCGGCCAGCGGTCCGGCCCCGCCCGTCGCCAGAAAGAGGGCGAGGAGGATGGAGACGCCGAGGCGTCGTGAAGTCGGGCGGTCCGGTCTCATGGCCCCTCCTGATACCCGCCGCGGGCGGCGCTCGTTTCCGGGGGCACGCTCCTATCCCCCTCCCGGGACCCGGAAGCGGTAGGCGTCGTCGGTGGGTTCCGGGACGGGGCCGGGCAGCTCGATCCGGCCGGAGCGGACACGGAGGTAGGTCCGCCCGTTCACCGTCACGTCGACCCGGGTGGCGGCGGTCGGGACCTGGATCTCCAGGGGCCCCGGCTCCGACCGGACCTCGATACGACCGGCTCCGGTCCGGAAGCGGCTCTCCGCCGGGGCCGTGACCCCCGCCGTGGACCGGTTCACGAGCCGGACCGTCACCGTGGACCCCGGGCCGGCTTCCAGGATCTCGACCCGGATCGCCCCTTCGTCCGGGGCGACCCGGATCCCGGCGGATTCCGCATTATTCCGAGCGGGCGCGCGCTCTTCGACGGCGGCCGTCTCTCCGGCGTCGGCCCCGACGACGGCCGACCAGGCCGAGCCGAGCCACTGGCGGACCGGCGAGCCGGGGACGGCCGCCCCGACGCCCGCCGAGAAGCCCAGGACGAGGAGCGCGGCCTTGGCCAGGGAGCCCCAGGCGAATCGACGCGCTCCGCGGCTCCCCTCGGCCCCGAGACGGGCCCGGACCCGCCGCAGGGCCCGGTCGGCGTCGGCAACGGGCTCCAGCGCCGCCAGGGCCCGGGCGGTCACGCGGGCGGCCTCTTCGAGGGCCTCGGCCTCGGCCCGGCACTCCGGACAGTCCCGGAGGTGGGTCCGGATCTCGTCCCCTCGCTCGTCGGGCACCTCCCCGTCGAGGAAGGCCCTCAGCTCACCTGCGCTGGGATGCATCGTCGTCATCTCCGAGGGTGTCGTATGCGTCCGCGAATCTCTGTTGCGCCCGGGCCAGGAGGGTCCCCACCGACGACGTGGCCACACCGACGGCATCGGCGATCTCCCTGTACTTGAAGCCCTCCTGGCGCATGAGGAGGATCTCCCGCCCCCGTTCGTCGAGCTCGTCCAGCGCTCGACGGACGCGCTTCCGGCGCTCGGACCGCTCGGCGTCGTCGGCCGGGGTCGACGGCGGGGCGGGCGTGACCGGATCCGGGTTCTCCTCCAGGAGCCGCTCCCGGTTCTTCCGCACCCGGGATCGGTCCCGGACCTGATTCAGGGCGGTGCGGAAGAGCCAGACCCGCACCGCGTCCTCCGGGCCCTCCACCTCGTGGCGCACCATGCGCACGAAGGCTTCCTGGGCCACGTCTTCGGCCTCGTCCCGGTCGCCGACGAGGCGCACGCAGTAGCGGAGGACGCGGGGATAGAGACGGTGGAAGAGCGCTGGGTCGAGGTCCACTCGGGGCGGAGGTCGAATGCGAGGGCTTCGGGTTCGGTGGTGCCACGCGATCGGGGGAGAAGGTAACGTCTGTCCCGGCTTCGGTGGGGAGAACGAGCGAGCCGGGGAAAGTGTGACGGGGGGCGGATCCGGGGAGCCGCCCCGGGATGCCCGTCGATTGACAGGGGGGTGATTCCGGTTCTACGGTGGCCCCTCGGCCGATCCGTGTGGTCGGCCCGTTCGACCCGGACCGTCCGTCGCGCCATCACCTCTCCGGAGACCGTTCATGCCCCGCTCGCTTCTCGGCCTCGTCGTCGTCCTTCTCTCCGCCGCGTTTCTTCCGGGAAGCTGGATCGGACCCGTCCCGGCTCCGGCCCAGCAGGCGGAGCCGGCCCACCCGCCGGAGCTCTACGAGGGGATGGAGATGCGCATGGTGGGCCCCTTCCGGGGAGGTCGCTCCACGGCGGTGACCGGCGTGCCCGGTGCTCCCGAGGAGTTCCTCATGGGCACCACGGGCGGGGGCGTCTGGCGCACCGACGACGCCGGGGCCTCGTGGACCAACATCAGCGACGGCCAGCTCGAGGTCTCGCCGATCGGGGCGGTGACGGTGGCCCCCTCCGACCCGGCCGTCATCTACGCGGGCACGGGCTCGGCGTGCACGAGAGGCAACATCTCCACCGGGCGGGGCCTCTACAAGTCCCTGGACGGCGGGGACACCTGGCACTTCGCGGGCCTGCCCGAGGCCGGACAGATCGGTGCTGTGGCGGTCCATCCCCGGGACGCCGACCGGGCCTACGTGGCGGCCCTGGGCCACATCTTCGGGCCCAACCCCGAGCGGGGGGTCTACCGCACCACCGACGGAGGGGAGAGCTGGGAAAACGTCCTCTTCCTCAACGACAGCACCGGCGCGGTGGACCTGGCCATGAACCCGGAGAACCCCCGGGAGATCTACGCCGGGATGTGGCGGGCCGAGCGGAAGCCCTGGACGCTGATCAGCGGCGGTGAGGCCGGGGGCGTCTACAAGACGGTGGACGGGGGCGAGAGCTGGGAGAAGCTCGGCGGCGGCCTGCCCGAGGGCGTCGTGGGGAAGGTCGGCGTGACGGTCTCCCCGGCCGATCCGGACCGGGTCTGGGCCATCGTCGAGGCCGAGCCCGGGGGCGGGGTCTACCGCTCCGACGACCGGGGCCGGACGTGGACCCGGACCAACGACGAGAACAAGCTCAGGCAGCGAGCCTGGTACTACACCCACATCGAAGCCGACCCGGCGGATCCGAACACCGTCTACGCCCTCAACACCGGCTTCTACCGCTCGGTGGACGGGGGGAAGACCTTCGAGTCGATCGAAGTGCCCCACGGCGACGTCCACGACCTCTGGGTGGACCCGACCGCCCCGGCCCGCATGGTGGTGGCCAACGACGGCGGCGCCCAGGTCTCGGTCAACGGCGGGGCGTCCTTCTCCACCATGTACAATCAGCCCACCGCCGAGCTCTACGACGTGGAGGTGGACAACCGGTTTCCCTACCGCCTCTACGGCTCCCAGCAGGACAACACGGGCATCTCGGTGCCGTCCTGGACCTCGGCCAGCAGCATGCACCCCTTCCAGCACTGGCGCTATCCCGGCTCCTGCGAGACCGGCCCCATCGCCCTCCACCCGGACCACCCCGACGTGATCTACGGGGGGTGCTACGGGGGCGCCATCAACCGCATGAACGTGGAGAAGGACCAGCGCCGGAACGTGGT
>CAZMPV010000052.1:1504-12074 GCA_964567985.1 uncultured Gemmatimonadaceae bacterium | reverse complement strand
ATGGAATTCCTCAACCCCTTCTTCCTCCTGGCGGCCGGCGCCGTGGCGGTGCCGATCCTCCTCCACCTCCTCCACCGCCGGGTGGGACGGCGGCGGCCCTTTCCGGCCCTGCGCTACCTTCAGCGCACCGAGCGCGAGCACGCGAGGCGGATCCGGCTCCGTCAGCTGCTCCTGCTCCTGCTGCGGGTCTCGGCCGTGGTCCTCCTCGTCCTCGCCGGGGCTCGCCTCGTGATCCGGGGCCTCGGAAGCGAGCACGAGCCCACCGCCCTGGCCCTGGTCGTGGACAACTCGATGAGCACCGGAGCCGTCGTCGGTGAAGCCCGGATCCTGGATCGCCTCCGGGACGCCGCCCTCGCCAGCGTCGATCGGGCCGGCCCCGACGACCGCATCTGGATCGTCCCGGCCGCCGAGCCGTGGCGCACGCCCATGCCCGGCGGAACCGCGGCCGCCCGCCGCCGGATCCGGGAGATCCGGGCGACGGGGACCGCCGCCGACCTCGGCCGGGCCGTCGAGGAGGCCCGCTCCCTGGTCGCCGACGCGGAGATGTCGGCCGCCGAGGTCCACGTCTTCACGGATCTCCAGGCTACTTCCTGGACCGCTCCACCGTCCGCTCCAACCACCGAGGAGCCGCCGAGCCCCACGGACGACCGGGGAACCGACGCGCCTCCGGTCCTCCTCTTTCACCCCGACCTGCCGCCCATCGGGAACCGATGGATCTCCGGGGTCCGGGTCGGTGGTGGCCTCGCGCCGCTCGTGAACCAGCGGACCGAAGTCGAGGTCGGGTTGGAGGGGCGAGGAGCCCCGGAAGGCGAAGCGGCGGCCGGTGACACGGTGCGGGTCCGGCTGATCCTCGACGAGCGGGTGGCGGCCGCCGTGGACGCGCCCCTGGGCGAGACGACCCTGATTCCGGTGGGCCCCTTCCCCCTGGGAAGCGTGACGGGCTCGGTGGAGATCGACTCCGACGCCCTCCGGACCGACGACCGCCGCCACTTCGCCTTCCGGGTCCGCCCCCCGCCCCGCCTCGCCGTCGCCGGCGATCCGGGCTTCTTCGTGCGACAGGCCCTCGGCGTGCTGGAGGACGCCAACCGGATTCGTCGGGCCGACGGCTCGACGCCCGACGTGGTCGTGGCGCCGGAGGGACGGGGCCTTGAAGGACGGGAAGCCGACGACGCCGTCGTCCTCCTCCCCCCGGCCGATCCCGCGCTCCTGCCGGCGATGAACCGGCGGCTGCGGGAAGCCGACGTCCCGTGGCGGCTGGAGAACGATCCCGGCAGGGGGGAGATCCCGCTCCGGATCGTGGACCTTCCGGTCCCCCTCTCCGGCGTCCGGGTCCGTCGGGCGTATCGCCTCGTTCCCACCGAGGATTCGGAAGGAATCGTGCGGGTCCGCCGGGAGACCGGCGGGCCGTGGCTGGTGACGGGACGGGCGGAAGGACGTCCCTACCTGCTGCTCGCCTCGCCCCTGGTTCCCGAGGCCACCTCCCTGCCCCTCACCGTCGAGATGCTCCCGGTCCTCGAGTGGATGGTATCCGGCTGGGCGCCGGACGGCGGGGGCGGGGACGGCGGCGGTCTCACGGGCGATGCGCTGACCCTCCCCACGACCGCCACGGGGGTGCGGGATCCGGACGGAACCCTCTCTCCCGTGGACGGTACTCAGCCCTTCCGGAACACCGGGCGTCCGGGGATCTATGAGATTCTGCGAGGCGATTCGGTCCTCGAGCGCGTCGCCCTGAATCCGCCGGCCCGGGAGTCCCGGCTGAAGCGTCTGGATCCCTCCGCGCTCGGGGAACGGGTGGGCGGTCCCCTCCGGGTCGAATCGAGCCCGACGGAGTGGAGCCGCCTGGTCTTTCTGAGCCGCCGGGGCGGCGAAGTCTGGCGCCCTCTCCTCCTGGCCGCGCTCCTCCTCCTGGTGTGCGAGAGCCTGATCGCGGCCGGGGGCAGCCGAAGAGAGCGAAGCGGCTCCGCCGGACCCGGCGCCGGCGACTCCAGACCCGAACCGACGATCTAGAAGGGTGTTGAAGATGTATGGCAGCCAGCGTGAAGCTGTCCCATAACGCCATCCTCGAGGCCGTGGCTTCGAGCCCGGCCTTCCAGGCCCTGGAGAGCTCCCTTCCGGGGCCCGGGGAGACGTCCGTCCTGGGCGGAGCGGTGGGATCCCTGGGCGCGGCGGTCACGGCGGGGCTGCACCAGGCGCTGAAGGACCGGATCCTGGTCCTGGTGGCCTCCGATCCGCCCTCGGCCTCGGCGGCCGAGGCGGACCTGGCGTCGCTCCTCGGCGAGTCGCGGGCGTCGCTCTTCCCCCAGCGGGAGGCCCTCCCCTACGAGTCCACCGAGCCCCACCTGGAGATCGGCGGGCTCCGGGTGGAAGCGGCCGAGGCCCTCTTCAGCGGCCGTACCCGGCTGCTGGTGACCACGCTCAGAGCCCTCCAGGAGAGGACTCCGGTGCCCCGGGAGCTCGCGGAGCTCCGGATGACGGTCTCGGTCGGCGACGAGCCGGGCTTCCAGGGCTTCCAGGAGATGCTCGAGGACAGGGGATTCGAGCGGGCGTCCCTGGTGGAGGAGGTCGGCCAGTTCGCCGTCCGGGGCGGGCTCATCGACCTCTTCTCCTTCGGCTCCCCGGAGCCGGTCCGGGTGGAGTTCTGGGGCGACGAGGTCGTGTCGCTCCGGCGCTTCGACATCCTGAACCAGCGCTCGACCCGGGAGGTGGACGAGATCCACGTCCTCCCGGTGGACTTCCGCCTCGACGCCGAGGGAGCGGGCTCGGCACCCCGCTCGCTCCTGGAGCTGCTGCCACGGGACGCCCTCCTCCTCTTCCTGGGCGGCGGGGACGAGGACGAGGCCCTGGAGCGCACCTGGAGCCAGGTCGTCCGGATCCACGACGAGCTCGCCGAGGAGGGCCGGGAGCCCCCCGCCCCGGAGCGGCTCTTCCTCTCCCCGACCGACGCCCGGGTCCACCTCGACGCCCTGGGTCGGATCCACCTGCGGGAGGGCCGTGAGGGGTCCGCGGCCCTCGAGTCCGAGCCGCCGCCCACGGTGGAGCGGGACATGGACCGGCTCGAGGCGATCCTCCGGGAGGGCGCCGCCCGGGACGAGCGCACCGTGATCCTCTGCGACAACGACGGCCAGGCCCAGCGGCTGGAGGAGATCCTGGGCGGCGCCTCCGCCCTTCCGCCCGGGGTGCAGGTGGCGGTGGGCTCCCTGGCGGGCGGCTTCGTCCTCACTGGCGCCGAGCCCACGCTCCGGGTGCTGACCGACCACGAGATCTTCCGGCGCTCCCGACGGGTACGCAGGGGCCGCCGCTTCCGGGGCGCCGTCTCTCTCGAGCGCCTCGCGCAGCTCACGCCCGGCGAGTACGTGGTTCACATGGACCACGGAATCGGGCGCTTCCGGGGTCTCGAGCACATCGAGATCGGTGGCGAAGAGATGGAGGCGCTGGCCATCGAGTACGCCGAGGGCGAGCTGCTCCGGGTCCCGATCTACCGCCTGGACCAGGTGGAGCGATGGGTCGGCGAGAGCGACGACGCCGAGCCGCCCTCGGTCCACCGGATCGGCGGCAAGCGCTGGAAGAACCTGAGGCAGAAGACCGAGCGGGCGATCGAGCAGATGACCGCCGAGCTCCTGGAGCTCTACGCCCGCCGGGAGACCGCCGACGGGTTCGCCTTCTCCCCGGACACGCGGTGGCAGAAGGAGATGGAGTCCTCCTTCCTCTACGAGGACACCCCGGACCAGCGGCGACGTGGGCTACGGCAAGACCGAGGTCGCGGTCCGGGCCGCCTTCAAGGCGGTCCAGGACTCGAAGCAGGTGGCCTTCCTCGCGCCGACCACGATCCTGGTGGAGCAGCACAGGCACACCATCGAGGAGCGCCTGGCCGACTACCCGGTCCGGGTGGCGGCCCTGAGCCGCTTCCGGACGCGGTCCCGCCAGGCCGAGATCCTGGAGCGGCTCGAGTCCGGCGAGCTCGACATCGTGATCGGAACGCACCGGCTGCTCCAGGACGACGTCACCTTCGACGACCTGGGGCTGCTGGTCGTGGACGAGGAGCAGCGCTTCGGGGTCCGGCACAAGGAGAAGCTCAAGAAGTACAGGGCTTCGGTGGACGTGCTCACCCTGACCGCCACCCCGATCCCCCGGACCCTCTACCTCTCCCTGTCGGGGGTCAGGGACCTGACCCTGATCGAGACGCCTCCCCGGGACCGGATGCCGATCATCACCCACGTCCTGGAGTGGAACGAGCACATCATCCAGGAGGCGCTCGAGCGGGAGCTGGACCGGGGTGGCCAGGCCTTCTTCCTCCACAACCGGGTCCAGACGATCCACACCGCGGCGGAGCGGGCCCGACGCCTCGCTCCCGACGCCCGCATCGAGGTGGCCCACGGGCAGATGGGCGCCGGGGACCTGGACGAGGTGATGAGAGCCTTCGTGGACGGCGAGGTGGACGTCCTGGCGTGCACCTCCATCATCGAGAACGGCCTCGACGTCCCGAACGCCAACACCCTGATCGTGGATCGAGCCGACCGCTTCGGCCTCGCCCAGCTCTATCAGATCCGGGGGCGGGTCGGTCGGTCCGACCGGCGGGCGTACTGCTACCTCGTCATCCCCGAGCACGTGACCGAGGACGCCCGCAAGCGGCTCAAGGTCCTGGAGCACTACACCGAGCTCGGGAGCGGCTACTCGGTCGCCCTACGGGACCTCGAGCTCAGGGGCGCGGGTAACCTCCTGGGCGCCGACCAGTCGGGATTCGCCCACGCCGTGGGGCTGGACACCTACATGCGCCTCCTGGAGAAGACGGTGGAGCGGATGAAGGAGGACCCGGACGAGGCTTCCCACCCCGATCCCGAGATCTCCCTGGGGGGATCGGCGTACCTGCCCGACGAGTACGTGCCCGACTCCGGCCAGAAGCTCCACCTCTATCGGCGGCTTTCCAAGCTCCGGCATCGTTCCGAGGTCTCGGAGCTGAGGTCCGAGCTCGAGGACCGCTTCGGTTCGCTCCCCGAGCAGGCCGAGCGGCTCCTGGACGCCGCCGACCTCCGGATCCTCGGCCGGGAGCTGGGGCTGAAGCGGATCCTGGTCCGTGAGGGCGAGGCCCGGCTCAACTTCCGCAGCGGCGTCGTCCCCCGGATGGCGCTCCTCAAGCGGCCCTTCGAGAGCCGGCAGCTCGACGTCGAGGTCCGGCGGATGGAGCCCTTCTCTCTCCGGGTACGGCAGGTGGGCCCCGAGCCCGTCTCCGAGACCCTGATCCGCGCCCTCGACGTCCTGGTGCGGCGCACGGCGGAGGCGGCGTGAGGCCCGCGACGGCGAACCCCCCGGCCGCCGGAGGGCATCCGACCGTCCGGACGAGCCCCGCACGCACCCGACCCGATCCCCCGACCGAGGAGTCCCGACGATGAGGCCCCGACCGACCCTGGCGACCCTGACCCTCGCACTCCTGATCCCCCTGGGCGCCTGCGACGCCGGCCCCCGGAGCGCCGCGAGCGACGAAGGGGGGGTCGTGGCCCGGGCCGGCGACCGGATCCTGAGCGTGGACGAGGCGGCGGACCTCCTGGCGGATCGAAGCCAGCTCCCCAACGAGGAGCGGGTCGTCCGGGCCGCCGCCGACCTCTGGCTCGACTACATGCTTCTCGGCCAGGCCGCGGCCGAGGACAGCACCCTCTCCCAGCTCGATCTGGAACCCGTGATCCGGCGTCGTCTCGAGCAGGAGCTGGTCATGGAGCTCCGGGACTCGGTGGTCCAGGTGGACACGACCCTGACCGAGGAGGAGCTCCGGGAGCTCTGGAACCGGGACGCACCGGGGGTCCAGGTGAAGGCCCGGCACATCCTCCTGACCTTCCCCGACGGCGCGACCGAGGCGCAACGGGACAGCGTGGAGCAGCTCGCCCTGCAGCTCCGCTCCCGGATCCAGGAGGGCGAAGGCTTCGTGGCGCTGGCCCAGGAGTACAGCCAGGATACCGGGACCGCCCAGCAGGGCGGTGACCTGGGCTGGTTCGGCCGGGGCCAGATGGTGCCAGGCTTCGAGGAGGCCGCCTTCTCCCTGGAGCCCGGAGCGATCAGCGAGCCCGTGGAGACGCCCTTCGGCCTCCACCTGATCACGGTCGAGGACCGCCGGACCCCCGACTTCGAGGAGGATCGGAGCCAGTTCGAGCGCCAGGTGAAGTCCCGCAGGGTCTTCGAAGCCGAGTCCACCTACGTGGCCGCCGTCGCCGACTCGGCGGACATCCAGCCGGCCGAGGACGCCCTGGAGATCCTCCAGCAGCTCGCTCTCGATCCGGGCGTCCGGCTCTCTCCGGCCGCCCGGAAGCGCCCCCTCGCCACCTACGAGGGCGGGGTCTTCACCGTGGGCGAATATCGGGAGTTCCTCCGCTCCCAGGCGCCCCGCTTCCGGAACCAGGTGGCACAGGCGCCGGAGGACCAGCTCGAGTCCTTCGTGACCGACCTGGCCCGGAGCGAGCTCCTGGTCCAGATGGCCCGGGACGCCGGAATCGAGATCCGGGAGAGCCGCCGCGACTCACTGGTCGAGCAGGCCCGGACCCGGCTCGTCCTGGCGGCCGAGCAGCTCGGGCTCAGCCGGGTCCAGCCCGGGGAGGGCGAGAGCCGGGGAGACGCCCTGGAGCGGCGCGTCCGGGAGCTTCTGGTGGGGATCCTCTCCGACGAGGAGAGCGTGGTTCCCCTGGGCTCCCTGGGCTACACCCTCCGTTCGGAAATGGGGGCCGAGCTCTACGAGGTCTCCTTCTCCCGGGTCGTGGACGCCGTCGCCCGGGCCCGAAGCCAGCCGACGCAGGGGACCGATTCCGCGGCGCCCCGCGACGCCGCGCCGGGCACCTCGAGCGGTACACCCCCGGGAGCGGCGCCGGAGCCCGACAGCCCGGGAGCCATTCCGCCGGACGACGGGGCGTGAGGACGCCCGAGGCCGGGAACACCCTGTCACGCGCGAGTTTAGAAGGTTGCGAGCGCCCAGGACTCCAACCGACGAACGGATGACCCGACGAGCCCCGATTCCCGCCTTCTTTCTGGCCCTGCTCCTGGCCGCCGCGCCGGGGAGCGCCCAGGAGACCGAGCTCGCCCTGGCCGGGGACGAGGAGCTGGTGGACCGCGTGGTGGCGGTCGTGGGTGACTCCGTGGTCGTCCAGTCCGAGATCCAGGAGCGCCTGCTCCAGATGCAGGCCCAGGGGATGGAGGTGCCCGACTCCGAGCGTGCCATGCAGGCCCTCCGCCGCAACGTCCTCGAGAACCTGGTCAACGAGCAGCTCATCGTTCAGGCGGCCCTGCGAGACACGACGATCGCCGTGGACGAGGGGCGGGTGGACCAGATCGTGAACCAGGACATCGACCGGCGCGTCAGCTCCTTCGGTGGAGAGGAGGCCATGCGCCGGGCCCTGGCCCAGCAGGGCATGAGCATGCAGGCCTTCCGGAACGTCCTCCGGGGAGACGCCCGGCGCCAGCAGCTCCAACAGCAGTTCCTCCAGAAGCGGCGCCAGCGGCTCTCGTCGATTCCGGTCTCCGAGGAGGAGATGCGCCGGTACTTCCAGGAGAACCGGGAGCGCCTGGGCCAGCGGCCGGCCGCCGTCACCTTCGAGCAGGTGGTCCTGCATCCGGAGCCCGGCGACGCGGCGCTGGAGGCGGCCCGGGAAGAGGCCGAGCGCCTCCTGGAGCGGGTCCGGGCCCACCCGGACAGCTTCCCCGCGCTCGCCCGGGAACACTCCGACGACCCCGGAACCCGGGAGCAGGGCGGTGACCTCGGCTTCTTCCGGAGGGGACAGATGGTTCCGGCCTTCGAGGACGCCGTCTTCTCGCTCCGGGAAGGAGCGATCAGCGACGTCGTCCGGAGCCCCTTCGGATTCCACATCATCAAGGTCGAGCGGATCCGGAGCGCCGAGCGCCGGGCCCGGCACATCCTGGTCCAGGCGCCCACCGACGCCTCGAACGTGGACCGGGCCCGGGCCCTCGCACAGAGCATCACCGAGGAGCTGCGCGCCGGTGCGTCCGTGGACTCCCTCCAGACCGAGTACGGCGACGCCGAGCAGCCCGACTCGCTCACCGTGCCGAAGGACCGCCTCGGCGACCTTCCCCCGGGCTACCGGGAAGCCCTTCAGGACGCCTCCGCGGGCGACGTCGTCGGACCCGTGGAGTGGGGCCCCGAGCAGCGCCTGAACCTGGCGGTCCTGAAGGTCGAGGACGTCCGGGAGGAGGGGGAGTTCACCTTCGAGGAGATTCGGCCCCAGATCCGCCAGCAGCTCCAGCAGCAGAAGATGATGGAGCAGCTCATCTCCGAGCTCCGGGAACGCACCCACGTGGAGATCCGCCTGGGCGAATCCAGCGGGTCGTGACGCCCCGCATCGCCCTGACCCTGGGAGATCCCCGGGGCATCGGGCCGGAGGTGATCGCGGAGGCCGCGCGCAGATTCCGGGAGGAGGAGCCCCGGGCCCGGCTCCTCCTCCTCGGCCCGGAGGGATCGGGTCCGCCGGACCTCCCCTACCGCGGGGTAGCCTCCTGGTCCGACTCGGCGGAATCGGCGGGAGCGGCCTCGTTGGCCGCGATTCGGGCCGGGGTCCGGCTGGCCCTGGACGGCGAGGTCGACGGGATCGTGACCGGCCCCGTCCACAAACCAGCGCTCCGGGAGGCGGGCCTCGACGTGCCCGGCCACACGGAGATGCTCCAGGAGCTCGTCGGGGCCGAGGCCGTGGGCATGCTCATGGCGGCCGAAGAGACCCGACTCGGCGCTCCTCTGCGTGTGCTCCTTGCCACCACCCACCTTCCGCTCCGGGACGTGCCCGACCGCCTCACCTCCGGGCTCCTGGAGCGCCAGACCCGGCTCCTGGACCGGGCGCTCAGGGCGGGATGGGAGCTCGTCTCGCCCCGCCTCGCTCTCTGCGCCCTGAACCCTCACGCCTCCGACGACGGCCTCTTCGGGGACGAGGAGGCCCGGATCATGGAGCCCGCGCTCCGGGCCCTCCGCGCGGACGGGATCGAGGTGGCGGGACCGCTCCCGGCGGACACGGTCTTCGGGCGGGCCCTGGAGGGCGAGTTCGACGCTGTCGTGGCCCCCTACCACGACGTGGGGATGGCGGCCTTCAAGACGGTCTCCTTCGGCCGGGGCGTCAACGTGACCCTGGGGCTCCCCTTCGTCCGGACCTCTCCCGACCACGGGACCGCCTTCGACATCGCCGGCTCCGGGACAGCCGATCCGTCCTCCGCTCTGGAGGCGCTGAGACTGGCCTGGAAGCTGGCTTCCAGGCGCTTTGACACTCCCCCGGGGGGCGAGTAGCTTCCGGCACGCCTGGCGCCGACAGGCCCCCCTTTCAACACTCTCACCAACGCGCCTCCCTCCGTGATCAAGCTCAGCAACGTCACCAAGGAGTACGCCCGGAGCGGCGCGGCGCTGGACGACGTCTCATTCCACGTCGAGAAGGGTGAGTTCGCCTTCCTCACGGGCCACTCGGGGTCGGGGAAGACGACGACGATGCGCCTGATCCACATGGCCGAGCGGCCCACCGAGGGAGAGGTCCGGGTCAGCGGCTACTCCTCGGCCCGGACCTCGGATCGGGAGGTGTGGAAGGTCCGGCGCCGGGTAGGCTACGTCTTCCAGGACTTCCGCCTCCTCCCGGGCCGGACGGCCCTCGAGAACGTCGCCTTCGCCCTTGAGGTCACCGGCACCTCGAGGAGCCAGGTCCGGCCCCGGGCCCAGCGACTCCTCTCCCAGGTCGGACTCTCTCCCCACGCCGGGTCGCCGATCCACCAGCTGTCCGGGGGCGAGCAGCAACGGGTGGCCATCGCCCGCGCCCTGGCCAACGACCCCCTGATCCTCCTGGCCGACGAGCCGACGGGCAACCTGGACGAGCGCGCCACCCGGGGGATCCTCGAGCTCTTCTGGCAGATCAATGCCCGGGGGATGGCGGTCCTGATGGCCACCCACGACCTGGAGCTGGTCCGGAGCTATCCCCGGGCCCGGGTCCTGGAGCTCCACGAAGGGGAGCTCGTCTACGACTCCCGGGAAGCGGAGTAGGCCGATGCTCCCCTACACCGTCCGGGAAGCCCTCGCGGCCTTCCGGAGGACGCCGCTCCTCGCGGGGCTGTCGGCCGCCATGGTGGGTCTCGCTCTCTTCGTCGTGGGACTCTTCGGCGTCGCGGCCCACAACCTCCACCTGGCGCTGCAGACGGTGGAGGAGCGGGTGGAGGTGGTGGCCTTCATCCGGGACGGCACCTCCGAGGGAATCATCCTGGAGGCACAGAACGAGCTCCGGAACCTGGAGGGCGTCGCCGACGTGCGCTACGTCACCAAGCAGGAAGCCCTGGAGACGGCCCGGAACGAGCTGCCGGAGATCGGCCAGCTCTCGGGAGAGCTGGAGGTGAACCCATTCCCGGCGTCCCTGGAGCTCGAGCTCGTGGAGGGATACCGCTCCCCCGACCGGGTGGAGGCGGTGGCCGAGGACGTACGGGTGCTGCCCTTCGTGGAGGAGGTCCGCTACGGCCAGGAGTGGGTGGACAAGCTCTTCCTGCTGCGCCGGATCGGGGCGGTCACCACCGCGGTCATCGGCGGGGCGTTCGCCGTCGTGGCCGCTCTGATCATCGGCACCGC
>CAZMPV010000052.1:0-1404 GCA_964567985.1 uncultured Gemmatimonadaceae bacterium | reverse complement strand
CCGCGGTCATCGGCGGGGCGTTCGCCGTCGTGGCCGCTCTGATCATCGGCACCGCCATCCGGATCGCGGTCTTCGCCCGCCGGGACGAGATCCACATCATGCGGCTCGTCGGGGCGACCCACGGCTTCATCCGGGGCCCCTTCCTCCTGGAGGGAGCCTTCACCGGCCTGCTCGGCGCGATCCTGGCCACGCTCCTCACGTGGACCTCGTACTGGGCGGTGAACCGGTTCCTCTTCGAGGTCCAGTGGATCCCCCTGGAGTGGATCGGCGTAGGGATCCTTGCGGGGATCGGCTTCGGCGTCCTCGCCAGCGGGCTCGCCGTGCGGAGGCACCTGGAGGAAGTCTGATCATGACGACGAGCCGCATCCACGGGATCGGGCCGCTCCTGGTGATCCTGTCCCTGGGCGCTCCTCTCGCCGCCCAGGAGGACCCCGGGAGCGGCGATATCCGGCGCGAGATCCTGGAGAGCCAGCGCCGGCTCGAAGAGATCCGCCAGGAGCGGGAGCGCCTCCAGCGGGAGATGGAGTCCCTCCGCTCACGGGCCCGAAACGTCTCCGGCGAGCTCCGGAACATCGAGCGCCAGCTCAGCGTCTCCCGGTCGGTCCTGGCCGAGATCGACCTCCAGCACGACCTCGCCTCCCGACGCGTGGAGGCGACGACCGGCGAGCTGGTCCGCACCCGGGAGCGCCTCAAGGAGGCGAAGGCCGTGCTCCACCGCCGACTCCGGGACATCTACAAGCGGGGCGCCCTCCGGTCGGTGCGGGTGCTGCTGGGCGCCGAGTCCTTCGCCGACCTCCTGAACCGTTACCGGTATCTGGAGCTGATCGCCCGCCACGACCGGGCCCTGGTGGGCCGGGTGAGCGAGCTCGAGGAGGCCCTGGTGGCCCAGAGCCAGGAGCTGCAGCAGACGATGTCCGAGCTCGGCCGGATCCGTCGCACGAAGCTGGGCGAGGTGGCCGAGCTCCGGAGCGTGGAGTCCGACCACCAGCAGACCCTCCAGGACTACCGCTCCCGGGAGGCCCGGACCCGGACCCGCCTCGACGACCTGGCCCGGGACGAGGCCCGCCTCACCGATCTGGTGGAGGAGCTCGACCGGCGGCGGCGCGAGCTGGCCCGGCGGAACGCCGTGGCGGGCCGGGGCGGAGAGGAGAGCACGCTGGGCACCAGCGCCATGGGCACCCTCCCCTGGCCGGTGGACGGCGACGTGGTGTACCGCTTCGGTCGTGAGCGCCGGCCCAACGGGACGGTGCTCCGCTGGAACGGGGTCGGCATCGCCGCGCCCACGGGCACGCCGGTCCGGGCGGTCCGCGCAGGACGGGTGGTCCTGGCGGGGCCCTTCGAGGGATACGGGCCCACGGTGGTCCTGAGCCACGGCGGCGGCTTCTACACCCTCTACCTCTACCT
>CAZMPV010000051.1:0-12397 GCA_964567985.1 uncultured Gemmatimonadaceae bacterium | reverse complement strand
CCATGATGTCCACCAGCGCCTCCAGGCGGAGATCCCGCCGGGGCGGCACCCGGAAGGTGTCCGGGTTCGCGTCGTACGCGGCCCACGCGTCCCGGTACTCCCGGGCCGCGGTGAAGGCCTCGACGTAGATCGCCTCGACCCCCGGTCGGGACGCCGGGAAGCGGGTCGGCCGGCCCGGCCGACGGAAGTTCTTCCGGGTCACGTTCTCGCCCAGGGCGAACTTCACGAAGCGCGGCGCCCCGGGGACCAGGAGCTGCTCCGAGCGCTCCATGCCCCAGCGCATCTTGATCACCGCGCTCTGGCCCCCGACGGGGTTGGAGCTGCCGTGCATGATCCTCGCCGTGGTCACGCCCCCGGAGAGGGCGCGGTAGATTCCGAACGCGGTCGGGTCCAGGGCGTCCAGGACCCGGACCTCGGGCACCACGGTGCCGGTGCCCTCGTTCCCGCCGCCGGTCATGGCCGTATGGGAGTGCTCGTCCACGATCCCGGGAATCGCGGTCAGGCCCGAGCCGTCGACCACTTCGACGTCTTCGGGCGCGGTCAGATCCGTGCCGATCGACTCGATGACGCCGTCCCGGATCAGAATCGAGCCCCCGGCGATCACCTCGCCGGCCGCCGTCCAGATCGAGTCCAGCCCCTCGATGAAGACGCTCCCGGTCGGGTAGCTCCCCTCGTCCTCGGGGAGCTGGAGGTCGTAGGCCGGCCGCTCCTGGGCGGCCGCCGGGCCGGCGAGCGCCGGGGTCCCGGCGGCCACCACGGCCAGGAGGACGCCGGCGAGCACGCTGCGGGCGAGGCGTTCGGGCATGGTGGTCTTTGCTTCGGGGGAACGGCGTTCGAGGCTTCCGGCGACGTCGCGGGTCTCGGCCCGGGGGGTCATCGCCCACCTCCCTCGGCCGGGCCCGGGGTGCGGGTCGCGGTGAAGTCGAAGCTGCCGACGGGGCCGCCGCCCCGACCGCTCCCCTCGATCTCGTCTCCCTCCACGGTTCCCGAGGCCTGGATCTCCAGGGTCTCGCCACCGGCCTCGACGACGATCGTGAAGGTGATCTCGCTGCCGGCGACGACGCCGTTGGTGATCCGGGCTTCTCCGCCGAGCTGGGGCCCCTCGAGGGTACCGGTGAAGCGGGCGCCCTCCTGCTCCAGCGTCATGTCGAGCTCCGTGGTCTGACCCTCGGCCTCGAGCTCCATCTCCCAGGCGCCGGTCACGTCCACGCTCGGCGGCTCGTCACCGGGCGACGGCCCCCCGCCGCCGGCCATCTCTTCGAGACGCCCCTCCACGAAGGTGTAGCGGAGGCTCGTCTCCTCGTCGAAGAGGGGCCCGTCGGCCACCACGAAGGTCGCGGCCAGCCCGGGGGCGATCCGGCTCACCGCCGGCACGCCCAGGAGGGCGGCCGGCGTCGAGGTCGTGGCGCGGAGGGCGGCGTCGGCGGAGAGTCCGTACTCGATCGCCTTGCGGGCGCCCTCCCTCAGGTCGCCCCGACCGCCGTCGCTGGTGAGGGCCACCCGGACCCCGGCCTCGACCAGGCGGCCCGGGTTCGCGTAGAGGTTCTCGAGTCGCTCCTTCTCCCGGGCGGCTCCCGGCTCGAGCGCGTCGGTCGTGTCGGCCTCCGGATCCCACTCGTCGGGCTCCGGGAAGTCCACCGAGACGACGACGGGGACGTCCCGGGCGGCGAGCTCGTCGGCGACCTTCCACGCCCCGCCGGCGCCCACCAGCACCGGCCGGAAGCCGAGCTCGTCGGCCAGCCCCAGCACCCGGCGGACGTCCTCGGCCTCGTCGGCACGGAAGTAGACCGGAAGCTGGCCGTCGGCGGTCCGCCGCAGGACCTCGTAGTCCGGGTCCCAGGGCGGCAGCGTCATGCCCGTCGGGTCGGCCCGGTACGCGCTCCGGAGCTCGGCCAGCCGCGCGGCGTCGGCGTAGGACTGCCGGAGGTAGGCGATGACGCCGAAGAGGGTGGAGGGATAGGCGCCCCGGGCCCCCCGGAAGGCCAGGTGGAGCCCGACGTCGGGCCGGGCGATCAGCTCCCACGGAGTGGCCGCTTCCTTCCGGAAAAGCACCGCGGCGCCGATCCCGGCGGCCAGTCCCTCGTCGGGGAAGACCCCGGCTGCCACGACGCCCGAGCGGCGCTGGCTCGCCGCGGTGGAGCCGGTCGCCGTCAGGTGGTCCACGGACCTTCGGTGGGGCGTGAAGCCCTGGGCGTCCCGGGTCGGCGCCCACGGGACGACCTCCTCCCGCCCCGGCCCCTCCGGGAGCTCCATTTCCGCCTCGCCGAAGGCGTCCACGAGGCCGGGGTAGACCAGGAGCGAGTCCCCTTCCAGGACGCGGGCGTCCGGGGGCACCTCGGCGTCGGCCGCCAGCGCCTCCAGGGTGGAGCCCCGGACGACCAGCGTCACGCCGCTCTGCCGCCGGCCGTCGGCGTGGACGACCGTCACGTTCTCGAGGGCGTAGGCCGCGGGGGCCGGAGGCTCGCCGTGCTGGGCGGAGAGACCCGCGGGGGCGACGGCGAGCCAGAGCCCCGCCGCCAGGGCCGGAAGGAGGATGGCGAGCCGCGCACGTGGTCGGATCATGTCCACAGATTCCCGGGATGAGACGGATGCAGGCGTGCTAACTTCAGCAGCGGCGAAAGCGGGTGTCAAGCGCGTCCGAGGTCCATGTCTGCTCCCATCGACCCGACACGTTCGCAGCGGCGAGCGTTGAGCGCCACGTTGACGCGTCCCCCTCCCGCTCCGAGAATGGAACCACCGGACGGTCGCCCTTTCTGGGGCGACCGACGACGCTCCTCGAGCGAGAATTCGCCCCGTGCCCCACCGACCCTCAGAGCCTTCGTCCGAGGTCGCGACCGAAACCGGGCGCTCCGAGGGCGAGCCCCTGGGCGTGGTCCTGAGCGGCGGAGGGGCCCGGGCCGCCTACCAGGTCGGGGTGCTCCGCTCCATCGCCCGGCGCCACCCGGAGCTCCAGGTCCCGGTCGTCACCGGCGTCTCCGCCGGCGCGATCAACGCTGCACACCTCGCCTCCCACCACGGGAGCTTCTTCCAGTCCGTCGAGGAGCTCTCGGAGCTGTGGCGGAACCTGACCGTGAACGACGTCTTCCGCACCGACACCTGGTCGCTCGTCCTCAACATCTTCCGCTGGGGAGCCCAGCTCGTCTCCGGCGGGCTCGGGGGGCCGCCCAAGGTCCGGGGGCTCGTGGACACCGAACCGCTCCGCCGGTATCTGAAGGAGGTGCTCCACGCCGTCGACGGGGAGCTCACCGGCATCGACTACAACATCGAGCGGGAAACCCTGCGGGCCGTCGGTCTCAGCACCTCGAGCTACACCACCGGACAGTCGGTCACGTGGATCCAGGGGGCCCCGGAGGTGAAGGAGTGGAAGCGCCCCCGGCGGATCGGGCGTCGCGCCCGGCTCACGGTCGAGCACGTCATGGCCTCCTGCTCCCTGCCCCTCTTCTTCCCGGCGATCCGCCTCGAGGACGGCTGGTACGGTGACGGAGGCGTCCGCCTGTCGGCACCCCTCTCCCCGGCTCTGCATCTCGGGGCCCAGCGGATCCTGGTCGTCTCGACCCGCTACGACCGCTCGATCGAGGAGGCAGAGAAGCCGGCGGTGGAGGGCTATCCGCCGCCGGCCCAGGTCGTGGGACAGATGATGAACTCGGTCTTCCTCGACGTCCTGGACCAGGACACGCTGCGGCTCAAGCTCATCAACCGCCTCCTCCGGAAGATCCCCGAGGATCAGCGGGAGGGCCTGGACGTGGTGGACGTCCTGACCCTCCGGCCGAGCCAGGATCTGGGGCGTCTCGCCGCGGGCTTCGAGCCCGAGCTCCCCTGGCTCTTCCGCTGGCTGACCCGGGGCCTCGGGACCCGTGAGACCGAGAGCCCGGACTCCCTGAGCATGGTCCTCTTCGAGCCCGACTACCTCCGGCGCATCATGGAGCTCGGAGAGGCCGACGCCGAGAAACAATCCGGCCGCATCGAGGAGTTTCTCGAAGGACAGGCCGTGGAGGACCGGAGAGACCGGACCCGGCAGCCCGGCTGAGGGGTACCGAGGAGATACCATGACCGATCCATCGCAGCAGGATCTCGCCACCGAGCAGGAAGCCAGGGACGTCGCCGAGGCCGCCCGGGAAGAGGAGTGGGAGCACGCGAGCTTCGCCCGGGGCATCTTCGAAGGCCGATTCGACCTGGACCTGATCCATCCCCACCCCGAGCCCGACCCCGAGGAGCAGGAGCGGGCCGCCGAGTTCCTGGAGGAGCTCGAGGAGTTCGCCCGGGAGCGGATCGACGGGGACGCCATCGACCGGAACAAGGAGGTTCCGGAGGAGGTCCTCGAGGGGCTCGCCGACCTGGGCGCCTACGGCATCAAGATCCCCCGGAAGTACGGGGGGCTCGGGCTGTCCCAGTACAGCTACGAGCGGGCGCTCCAGATCGTCTCCAGCCGCTGCGCCTCCACCGGGGCCTACCTCTCGGCCCACCAGTCGATCGGCGTCCCCCAGCCCCTGATGCTCTTCGGGACCGAAGAGCAGAAGGAGAAGTACCTGCCCCGGATCTGCGACGGGGCCCTGTCGGCCTTCGCCCTGACCGAGCCCGACGTGGGCTCGGATCCGGCCAACGTCTCCACCACCGCCGAGCCCACCGAGGACGGCGAGGCGTGGATCCTGAACGGCGAGAAGCTCTGGACCACCAACGGCCCCCGGGCGGACCTCATGGTGGTCATGGCCCGGACACCGGAGCGGGAGGGTGGTCGCGGCCGGCCCATCTCGGCCTTCATCGTCGAATCCGACTGGGACGGCGTCGAGGTCGGCCACATCTGCGACTTCATGGGCATCCGGGGGATCTCCAACGGGGTGATCCACTTCGACGACGTCCGGGTGCCGAAGGAGAACCTCCTCTGGGAAGAGGGGAAGGGCCTGAAGCTGGCCCTGGTGACCCTGAACACGGGCCGCCTCTCCCTGCCCGCCTTCTGCTCGGCCGCCGGGAAGAGCTCGCTCAACATGTCCCGGAAGTGGGCCGCGGAGCGCGTGCAGTGGGGTCAGGCCATCGGCAAGCACGACGCGATCGCCCAGAAGATCGGGGCGATGGCCGCCGACTCCTTCGCCATGGAGGCGGTGGTGGACCTCACCGCGCTGATGGCCGACGCCAAGACCTTCGACATCCGGCTCGAGGCGGCGGTGGCCAAGCTCTGGCACACGGAGAAGGCGTGGCAGCTCGCCAACGACACGCTCCAGATCCGGGGCGGCCGGGGCTTCGAGACCGCGGACTCCCTCCGGGCCCGGGGCGAGGCGCCCCTCCCGGTGGAGCGGATGGTCCGTGACCTGAGGATCAACACGATCTTCGAGGGCTCGAGCGAGATCATGCGGCTCTTCATCGCCCGGGAGGCGGTGGACACCCATCTGAGCGTGGCCGGCGACCTGGTGAACCCCCGGGCGTCGCTGGGCGACAAGCTGAAGGCCCTGGTGAAGGCCGGCCTCCACTACGCCTGGTGGTACCCGACCCGCTGGCTCGGCTGGAGCCGGTGGCCCAAGTACTCGGAGTTCGGACCGCTGGCGGATCACGTCCGCTACGTGGAGCGGACCTCCGGCCGTCTCGCCCGCACCGTCTTCTACGCCATGATCCGCTTCGGGCCGAAGCTCGAGAAGAAGCAGGCGGTCCTCGCCCGCATCGTCGACATCGGCGCCGACCTCTTCACGATGTCGGCCGCCTGCGTCCGGGCGAAGAAGATGACCGACGAGCGGCCCGACGACCGGAGCCCGACCGAGCTGGCCGACCTCTTCTGCCGCCGGGCCCGCCGGCGCATCGCCGACGCCTTCGACTCGGTCTTCGACAACGACGACGACGCCACCTACGGCGTGGCCCGGAGGGCGATGGAGGGGCGCTACGCCTGGCTGGAGGAGGGCGTCCTCACCACCGACGCCTACGACCGGCCGATGGTCAGCCGGGAGGGCGGAGGAGGGGACGAATCCGGAGACGCCGGAGCGTCCGAGGTCGGGCCCCGGGAAGAGGGCCGGGAGCCCGCGCCGGCAGGGGGCTCCGACTAGGAGCAGGAGCGGACTCCGGGACGCAGGGCCGAGAAGAACGGCGGGCCCCCCGAGGCAGTCCCTCGCCTCCCGGCACCCGCGCTCGTCTCAGAGCCAGCCCTTCCGCCGGAAGAACCAGAGCATGCCGAGGGCGAGGACCAGCATCACCCCGAGGAGGGCCTGGTAGGCCCAGGGCACGGAGAGCTCGGGCATGTGCTCGAAGTTCATCCCGTAGACCCCCGCGATGAACGTGAGGGGGATGAAGATGCTGGCCATGACCGTGAGCACCTTCATGACCTCGTTCGTCCGCTGTCCCACGCTGGACACGTAGAGGTCGGTCAGCCCCGACGACAGGTCCCGGAGGGTCTCCACCGTGTCCAGGACCTGGACCGCGTGGTCGTAGACGTCCCGGAGGAAGACCTTCGTCTCCTCCCCGATCCGGCTGTTTTCCATGCGCAGGAGCTGGGACAGCATGTCCCGTAGCGGCCAGACCGAGCGCCGGACGACGAGCATCTCCCGCTTGACCGCGTGGACCCGCTGGAGGGTGGATTCGTCCGGGTCTTCCACGACCTCCATGTCGAGCTCCTCCATGCGGTCGCCGATCCGTTCCAGCACCGAGTAGTAGCCGTCCACGACCGCGTCCATTAGGGCGTACGCCAGGTAGTCCGCGCCCCGGGTTCGGAGCCGTCCCTTGCCGCTCCGCAGCCTTTCCCGGACCGGCTCGAAGACGTCTCCCGCCCGCTCCTGGAAGGAGAGGACGTAGCCGTCGCCGAGCACGAGGCTGATCTGCTCGTCCTGCACGCTCCGGGTGGCCTCGTCGTAGCCGAGCATGTGCAGGACCAGGTACACGCAGTCGTCGTACTCCTCGGCCTTCGGCCGCTGGCCCACGTGGACGATGTCCTCCTGGACCAGGGGATGGAGGCCGAAGTGCTCACCGACCTCCCGGATCAGCTCCACGTCGTGGAGGCCGTCGACGTTGATCCAGCTCACCGTGTCCGTGTCCCGGAGGCGGAAGGTGTCCCGGACCTCGGCAGGCTCCTCCTCCCGGAAGGACCCGGCGTCGTAGTCCATCGTCCGGATCCGGACCGTCTCGACCTTCCGGGGTCCCGTGTGGACCAGCGTGCCCGGGGCGCTCCCGGGCTTCTTCGTCGCCGGCCTGACGAGTCGGCCGACCACCCGGAGCCCGTGAAGAGGATTCAGGGCGTGGGCGAGACTTTCGATGGGACGCTTCTGCTCCGGATCGGCCATGGCGCTTCCTCGTCTCGTGGTTGGTCCGGGCCGGACGTGGTCCGGGACCCCGACGTTCGAATCCGGCCCTACGCGGCTCCCGTGGACGCCAGGGCGTCCTCGAACTGCCGCTGGTAGAGGCGACGGTAGACCTCGCTCCTCTCGAGCAGCCGGGCGTGGGTCCCCCGGGCCACCACCCGACCGCCTTCCAGGACCAGGATCCGGTCGGCTCGCAGCACGGTGGAGAGGCGGTGAGCGATGATCAGCGTGGTGCGCTCGGCCATGAGGCGATCCAGGGCGTCCTGGACCAGGGCCTCGCTCTCCGCGTCGAGGCTCGCCGAGGCTTCGTCCAGGATCAGCACGGGGGGGCGCTTCAGCATGACCCGGGCGATGGCGATCCGCTGCCGCTGCCCGGCGCTCAGCGTCACGCCCCGCTCGCCCACCTTCTGCTCGTAGCCGTCGGGGAAGGCGGAGACGAAGTCGTGGGCGTGGGCGTCCCGGGCGGCCGCGACGATCTCCTCCTCGCCGGCCTCGGGGTTCCCGTAGAGGAGGTTCTCCCGGATCGTGCCCGCGAAGAGCATCGGCTCCTGGGGCACCAGCCCGATGGCTCCCCGGAGCTCCTTCAGCGGGACCCGGCGCACGTCGACGCCGTCCAGGGTCACCCGACCACCGGTCACGTCGTAGAAGCGGGGCAGTAGCGAGACCATGGTGCTCTTCCCCGCGCCCGAGGTCCCGACCAGGGCCACCGCCTCGCCCCTGTGGATCTCCACGTCCACCCCCCGGAGCACCGCGGGCATCTCCGGCCCGTAGCGGAAGGTCACGTCGTCGTAGCGCACGAGCCCCCGGATCGGCCGGGGGAGGGAGACCGGATCGCCGGGCTCGTCGAGCTCCACCGGCTCGTCCAGGAGCTCGAAGATGCGCCGGGCCGCCCCCGCGGCCTCCTGGAAGTTGCTCCAGAACCCGGCCAGGGAGGTGACGGCCCCGGCGATCGTCACCGCGTAGAGGAGGAAGGCGACCAGCGTGCCGGCCGTGAGCTCACCGGCGAGGACCAGGCGCCCTCCTTCCCAGAGGACGAGGACGATGGCGCCGAAGGCCGCGAAGGTCACCGCGCCGGTGAGCGAGGCCCGGGCCACCGCCCTCCGCAAGCCCTCGTCCTTCACCTGCTCCACCTCGGAGTCGAAGCGAGCCCGCTCCTCCTCCTCACGGGTGAAGCTCTGGACGGTACGGATCTGGGTGAAGACCTGCTCGGCCCGGGAGACGGCCGCGGCCAGGCGGTCCTGGATGTCGGTGCTGATGGCCCGGACGCGCTTCCCGAAGAGCCACCCCACGAACGCCGCCACGGGGATGGCGACCATGGTGACCAGCGTCAGCCGCGGGTGGGTCACGGTGATCAGGACCACCGCCCCGATCAGGAAGACCCCCTGGCGCACCAGCTCCGGTATGCCGAAGCGGAGGACGCCCTGGATCAGCCCGGCGTCGGACGCGATCCGGGAGCTGAGCTTGCCGACCCGTCGGTCGGCGTAGAAGCCCGGCGGCTGCCGGATCAGGCGACGGAAGAGGTCGGTGCGAAGCTCGGCCACGACCCGCTCCGAAGTGGCGGCCGTCAGGTAGCTCTGGCCGAAGTTCATGACCGCCTGGACGGCGAAGAGTCCCACCAGCCAGAGGGCGATGCGGTTCAGGAGCGCCTGGTCGCCCGCCAGGAAGGCCGCGTCCA
Source organism: uncultured Gemmatimonadaceae bacterium (assembly GCA_964567985.1). Lineage (GTDB taxonomy): Bacteria > Gemmatimonadota > Gemmatimonadetes > Longimicrobiales > Gaopeijiaceae > CAZMPV01. The sequence goes on along the minus strand of CAZMPV010000051.1, from coordinate 3,451 downwards.
GGAGCTCCCGGACGATCAGCGGAAAGGCGAGGCCGACCGCCGTGCTCGCCAGGAGCATGACTCCCGCCCCGGCCAGCGCCGTCACGTGCGGGCGGAGCCTGGGAAGGAGCCGCTTCAGGAAGCCCAGGGTCCGGACGGGGTTCATTCGCTCGAGGGCCATACGCGGGTCGAGGACAGCGAGACGGGAACGGGGAAAGATACCGTCGCCGGGGGCCCCCTTCCAAGTCGGAAGAAGATCGCTCACCTTTTCGGGAGGCGGCGCGGGAGCGGTCCTCGGGCCGGCCCGGCGCCCACCGACCACCTTGGCTCCACCACGGCTCCATGGATCGCTCCCTACATCACCGGGCCTTCGCGGTCAGCGTGGCCTGGACGCTGATCCTCCTCTTCCTGGGCAGCATCGTCCACGCAACGGAGTCGAGCCTGGCCTGCCCGGACTGGCCCACCTGCTACGGGACGATGGTGCCCGAGATGTCCGGGGGAATATTCTGGGAGCACCTCCACCGCCTGGTCGCCGGGGGCCTGGTGCTGATGTGGCTCCTGGCCACCTACCTGAGCTGGGACGTCGGCCGGGAGCGCCCCTGGATCCGGCGGGCCGTCCTCGGGGGGATCGTCCTCCTCGTCGTCCAGTCGGTCCTGGGCGGCGTCACCGTCATCCTGGAGCTGCCGGACGCCGTCTCCACCTCGCACCTGGCCCTGGCGTTCCTCTTCCTGGCCCTGGCCACGGCCCTGACGATTGCGACCCACCCTCGCTGGGGGAACCACGAGGAGGTGGACCCCCGCGTCCTCCGCACGGTACGGGCCGCCGCGGTGCCGGTGGCGGCCCTGGTCTTTCTCCAGTCGGTGCTGGGCGCCTGGGTGCGCCACGCCGACGCGGGTGTGGCGTGCCCGGACATGCCCCTCTGCCTCGGTGAGTGGATCCCGCCCCTGGACCAGTACATGATCGCGATCCACTGGGCCCACCGGGTGGTGGGCGTCGTCCTGGGGCTCGGCGTGCTGGGGCTGGTGGGCCTGGTCCTGGCCCGGTGCGAGGCCCGCCACCTGCGACGGCTCGCCGTGGCGAGCGGGGTCCTCGTCGTGGTCCAGGTGACGCTGGGGTTCCTCTCGGTGGGCACCTTCCTGGGCGTGATCCCGGTATCGCTCCACACCCTCGTGGCGGCGACGCTCCTGGGAACCACGGTGGCCCTGTCCGCCTGGACCTGGGAGCCGGTCGGAGGGAACGGACCCGGACGTAGAGGGCCCAGCGCCGCCCGGGACAGGATCTCGGGAGGGCCGAGGCGTGGAGGCTGAAGCCCTCGGTGGGGCGATCGCCCCGCTGAACGCGGCGCTGAATTTGACCAGCGCCGTCTTCCTCCTCGCCGGCTGGCGCTTCATCCGCCGCAAGGACGTCCGCCGGCACCGGGCGTGCATGATCGGGGCGGTCTCGGCCTCGGCCCTCTTCCTGGTCTTCTACGTGATCCGCTTCTCCCTGACCGGCACCCACGAGTTCGCGGGAGAAGGCCTGGCCCGCACGGTGTATCTGACGATCCTCTTCAGCCACATGGTCCTGGCCGTGGTGATCGTGCCGCTGGTCCTACGGCTCCTCTACCTGGTCTGGAAGGAGCGCTTCGACGAGCACGCCCGGCTGGCCCGCTGGACCTTCCCCACCTGGCTCTACGTCTCGCTCACCGGGATCGTGGTCTACGTCCTCCTCTACCACGTCTACGGCTACGCGTAGCCGGGGGCCGCACGCCCGCACCGCCCGAGGGCCGGCGGTCCCCTACTCTTCGTCGTCCTCGGCTTCGGGGAGGACGATCTCCACCTGGCCGCCGCCCTTCCGGCGGTTCCGGACGGCCACGGTTCCATCGAGCGCCTGCACCACCTTCTTCACGTGGTACAGACCCAGCCCGAGGCCGAGCCGGGAGGTGGTGTAGAAGGGCTCGAAGGCCCGCTCCAGGGCATCGCCGTCGAAGCCCTCGCCCTCGTCCCGGACCACGAGCCAGCAGTCTCCGTCCTGGTACCGGACCACCACGTCCACGGGCTTGCCGCCGCCGAAGGAGCCCGCGTTGTGGAGGACCAGGTAGATGGCGTCCAGGAGGGCCTCCCGGTTGACCTCGACCATGGTGGGGCGCTCCGGGATCTTCAGGCCCACGTCCACGTCCCACTCCTCGCCGAACTCGTCCACCGCCTCCCGGGCCAGCGCGTTCAGATCCTCCACCGTCCGGGCCTCGGGAACCTCCCGGAGGTAGAAGTAGAGGTCCTGCATGGCGATCAGGGCGTCCTCCACCCCACCCCTGAGCGGGGAGTCGGACTCGAGGCTCTCCCTGAGCGGCGCCTCCACCCCCTCCTTGAGGTAGTCGGCGATGCCGGAGAGCGACGACGTGACGAAGTCCTCGTCCACGTCCCCCTCCGCCGGAGCGGCCGGCGATCGCGCCGGTTCGGACGGGGCCCCTCCGGATTCCCGTCCGGTGGCGGATTCGCCCCCGAGGGCCTCGGTCACCGCCCTGGAGAGGACCGAGACACCCGGCAGGCTCTCAGCTCCGCTGCCGACCTTCTCGCCCTCCCGGATCGAGCGGGCCAGGGCCTCCATGGCCCGCCGATAGCGCTCCCGGACTCCCCGGGCCGCGAGCATCCAGGCGATTCCGGCCGCGACCACGATCGCCGCGACCCAGAGTATGACTGTGGCATCCATAAGCGTCCCGTCCACCCGTTCGGTTGATCCCGCGTCGGCCGGGGCGCCCTCCCCCTCCCATCTCGCGGGAAGGGACGCGGACCCCGGTTCGCTCCGGCCAGACCCCGCCGGAGCTCGCTTCATCGCGAGCCGCGCCGAGCCGGAACGGGACCCGGTCCGGAGCCCCCCTCGGCCAGCGACTCGGTACGATCATGTATGAAGTGGAGGGCAGTGGCAACCGGGGTCCCGACGGGTCCGGAGCGACCGTGAGGGCCACGCCGCCGCCGGTCCCCTTCCCTGGTTGCAGGGGGGCGGGCCCCGGGATAACGTCAGGACGGAGCGGTCGGGGGGCTCGGGCCCCCGGCCACGAACCCTTCTCCTGCCCGTCGGACCCCGCCATCCGCCTATGACCGACCTCGAGGCACTCGCCCGCGTCCTGGAGCAGAGCTCGGACCCGGAGAACCCCTCGGCGGAGCGTATCCGGGACGTGCTGACTTCGGTCCGGACGATCGCCGTGGTCGGGCTCTCCCGGGACCCCGCCAAGGCCGCACGGCGCGTGCCCTCCTACCTCGCGGCGAAGGGCTACGAGGTGCTTCCGGTGAACCCCAACGCAGAGCGGATCCTGGGCAGGGACGCCGTCGCCCGGCTCTCCGACGTCGAAGAAGAGGTGGACATGGTTCTGATCTTCCGCCCCTCGGAGGAGGCCGGCGACCACCTCCGGGACGCGGCCGACCGGCCGGAGCGACCGGTGATCTGGCTGCAGGAGGGGATCCGGGCCGACGACGCGGCCCGGGAGGCCCGTCG
>CAZMPV010000050.1:0-12537 GCA_964567985.1 uncultured Gemmatimonadaceae bacterium | reverse complement strand
CCCCACACCCGGGCCATGCGGGAGAAGCTGGCGTCGGCCCTGGACGTCTCCCTCGGCTCGGTCTCGGTGAAGGCGACGACGAACGAAGGGATGGGGTGGATCGGGTCGGGAGAGGGGCTCGCCGTCTTCGCCGTGGCGCTGGTGGCGTCGGGCGGAGGCGCCGGAAGCCGGGGCGGCTACCTCGGCGCCACGGAAGGGTTTCCGATATAGGCGAGCGTCCGGAACGTGGGGCGAGCCGGGCTCGGAGCGCTCCGGCCGTCAAAGGACGCCACACCCCCCAGCCTCATGGAAGAGATCCTGGCATTCCTCGGAGGCCTCACGCCGACCCTGGTGCTGGTGATCCTGGGGGTGGGCGCGGCGCTGGAGAACGTCGTTCCTCCGATTCCGGCCGACACCTTCGTCCTCCTGGGGGGATTCGTCGCCGGCACCGGAGGGGTCGACGCCTGGACCGCCTTCGGCGTCGTCTGGGCCGCCAACGTCGGCTCGGCCCTGGCCGTCTACTGGGCCGGGCACCGGTACGGCCCGAGCTTCTTCCGGGAGGGCTGGGGTCGCCGCCTCCTGGCCGAGCACCAGGTCCAGCGCGTGCGCACTTTCTACCGACGCTGGGGGCTGCCGGCGATCTTCCTGAGCCGCTTCCTCCCGGGCTTCCGGGCGGTGGTGCCCGCCTTCGCGGGCGTCAGCGGGCTCGCCTTCCTCCCGGTGGCGGTGCCGGTGGCCACCGCCTCGGCGATCTGGTACGGGATCCTGGTTTGGCTCGGTGCTACCGCCGGCCGGAACCTGGACGTCATCGTCGGGTGGGTCGAGGGCACGAACCTGGCGCTGCTGGCCGTCGCCCTCGTGCTGCTGGCCGGCCTCGTCGCCTGGTGGTGGCGGACGCGACCCGGGAACCGGCGGGCGCCCGACGGGGAGGAGGAAGAATGACGGCGGCGCCCGGAGCCGAGCGATGACGCCGAGCCGCGCCTTCCGCATGGAGCAGTTCGCCGACTTCCTCACCTTCGAGCGGGGCCTTTCGGACCGGACGATCAAGGCGTACCACCGGGACCTGGACCGCTTCCTCGAGTTCCTGGAGGCCCGGGGCGTCCAGGCCCCGGAGACGATCGAGCCCGGCGACCTCCGGGAGTACGTCTACCACCTGAAGGACCGGGGGCTCGCGGCTTCGACGATCCGGCGGGCCCAGTCGGCCCTCCGGACGTACTTCGCCTTCCTCCTGGCGGAGGGGGTCCTGGAGGCGGACCCGTCGGAGCGGATGGAGTCGCCCAAGATCGGTCGGACGCTGCCGACCGTCCTGAGCCGGGAGGAGGTGGAGGCCCTCCTGGAGGCGCCGGACGCTTCCCACCCCTACTACTGGCGGGACCGGGCGATCCTGGAGTTCCTCTACGCCACCGGCGTCCGGGTCTCGGAGCTGGTGGAGCTGTCCGTGGCGGACCTGGACCCGGAGGAGGGCTTCTGCACCGTCTTCGGCAAGGGGGCGAAGGAGCGGATCGTGCCCATGGGTCGGCCGGCGATCCGGGCGGTCGAGCGCTACCTCCGGGAGGTCCGGCCCGAGCTCGAGTCGGGGGAGGGGGGCGGAAAGGTCTTCCTCAACCACCGGGGCGGGCCCCTGACCCGCATGTCGGTGTGGACGATCGTCAGCGAGGCCGCCGACGCCGCCGACATCGAGAAGAAAGTCTCACCCCACACCCTCCGGCACAGCTTCGCCACCCACCTGCTCCAGGGGGGCGCCGACCTGGCCGCGGTGCAGGAGCTCCTCGGCCACGCGGACATCTCCACGACCCAGATCTACACCCACATCGACCGGGAGCACCTCCGGAGCGTGCACCGGAAGTACCATCCGAGGGGCTGATGCCGTGGGGCCGTCGTCGTCTCCTCGGCGGCGGTGCTAGCTCCCGCCGCCGTCATCGCCGCCGGTGGAGGCCCGGGTCCCGGCGTCCTCCATCTGCTGGACCAGGGCGAAGAGGTCGCTCTGGCTCTCGGCCTTCTCCAGGAGCTCGACGGCCCGGGCCAGGACCGGATCCCGCTCCAGGCGGCGCTCGAGGGCCAGGTCGTAGGCATTGGCCCGCTCGGCCATCTGGACGCGGATGCGCCAGCTGAGGTAGTCCAGCGCCACCGGATCCCGTGCCACCTCCTCCGGGAGCCCCTCTTCGACGAGGGAGGCGACGAAGGCGTCGAAGGCCTCCTGATCCAGCTCCGGCTCGGTGCCGGCGTCCCGGGCTTCCTGGGCTTCGCCGAAGGCGAACTCGACCAGCCGGAGCCCCAGGGGAATGTCCGCCCGGCCCGCCGCCCGGAGCAGCTCCTGCTCGGGCCCCTTCAGCGTGTCGTCCCTGACCGCCAGGTCGGGGAAGAGACCGCCCCCGCCCGTGAGCTCACGACCCTCCTGGGTCACGACCACGGGCAGGGTGTCCGGGTCCTCCTCCAGAAGCCGACCGTCGCTGTCCCGGGGACGGTGCAGGGAGCGGCCGAGGGGCGTGTACCACGTCCCGGTGGTCAGGCGCAGTCGCCGGTCGCCGGGGATCCGCATCACCGTCTGGACGAGCCCCTTCCCGAAGGTCCGGCTCCCGATGACCACGGCCCGGTCGTGGTCCTGGAGCGCCCCGGCGAGGATCTCGGCGGCCGAGGCCGTATATTCGTCCACCAGGATCGCGATCGGCACGTCGGGAATCCGGGCCGGCGCCCGGGCGTCCCAGGACTCGGAGCGGGTCTTTCCGTCCTCTCCGGGCACCCGGCTCCGGGCGCTGGCCAGGCCCTGGCCCGGCTCGAGGAAGAGGTCCGCCAGGGTGAGGGCCTCGTCCAGGTAGCCGCCCGGGTTGCGGCGGAGATCCAGGATGATTCCGGTAGACGCGTCGAGTTCCGTCAGCGCAGAGTCCACCTCCTCCGTGGCCGAGCGGGCCACCCGCTCCAGCCGGATGAAGCCGATCGAGTCGTGGACCACGTCGGCGGTGATCGCCGGGACGTGGACGTTGTCGCGCTTGATCGTGAAGGGGATCGCCTCGCTCAACCCCGGCCGGGCGATCGAGACCTCCACGGTGGTGCCGGCGGGGCCGCGGATCCGCTTCGAGGCGTCGTCGATCGTCCACTCGGACGTCACCCGCTCGTCCTCGACCCCCACGATCCGGTCGCCGACCTGGAGGCCGACCTGGTCGGCGGGGGTCCCCCGGAAGATCGCCGTGATCGTGATGGCGTTGTTCAGCTCCGTGATCGTGATCCCGATCCCGGCGTAGTCGCCGGTGTTGCTCTCCTCGAATTCGTCGTACTCGTCGGGATCGAAGACCGTGGCGTAGGGGTCCTCGAGCTCCTTGATGAGGCCTTCCAGGGCCTTACGCCAGAGGGTGGAGTCGGAGTACTCCTCCAGGTGGTAGCTCCGGATCGCACGGAAGGCGCCGAGGAAGATCTCGGCACCCGCTTCCGGGCGCTCGGCCACCGGGCCGCCCTCGGTCGTGTCCGGGGACGGGGTGGGCTGCTGGGCGTCCACGCCCGCCGGGGACAGGAGCGTACCGGCGAGGAGGAGGGTGAGGATCGTACGGCTCATCACGGGTCGGGCTCGGGGCTCGGGGAGACGGCTCTCTCCTTCTAACCCCGGCCTCGCGGGCTCCGTTCCTCCACTTCCGGGGCCGCGGCCCGCGGGGAGGGAGGGGAGGAGCGTCCGGAGGGCCGGGGGGCGCGGACCGGGGACGGGAGTCCGAACCCTGCGGCCGACCCCGGGACGATTTAACTTAGCGGCGCTTCCGCGAGGGGGCGACCGGCCCCGTGCGGACGACCCGCGTGCAGCCAACAGGATGAATCCAGCCATTGAGAAGCCGCCCCTCCGGGTGGGACTCGCCCAGTTCAAGCCCCGGAAGGCCGACGTCTCCGGGAACCTGGAGGAGATCCGGGTCGTCCTGGAGCGGGCCGCCGGGGGGAACGACCTCCTGGTCTTTCCGGAAGCGGCCCTGACCGGGTACTTCCTCGAGGGTGGGGTGTCCGAGTCCGCGGTGCCGGCCGAGGCGGTGGCCGAGGGGCTGGGCCCTCCGCCGGCCGACGCCCCGGACGTGGTCGTCGGCTTCTACGAGCGGTGGCGGCACCGGCTCTTCAACAGCGTGGGGTACTTCACGCCGGAGGGCGACGCGTATCGGCCGCTCCACGTCCACCGGAAGATCTTCCTGCCCTCCTACGGCGTCTTCGACGAGGACCGCTTCGTCGAGGCCGGCCGGGTGGTCCGGGCGTTCGACACCCGCTTCGGGCGCCTGGGGCTCCTGATCTGCGAGGAGATGTGGCATTCCCTGCCGTCGACGATCCTCGCCGTGGACGGGGCCGAGCTCCTGGTGGTGGCGAGCGCGTCGCCGGCCCGGGACTTCAGCGCCGACGACGGCCTTCCCGGTAACCTGTCGCGCTGGCATCGCCTGGCGTCCACCGTCGCCGTCGAGCACGGAGTCTTCGTGGTGGTGAGCCAGCTCGTGGGCTCGGAGGGCGGAAAGCTCTTCCTGGGCGGCTCGCTCGCCGTCGGGCCGGACGGAGGGGAGCTCGGCCGGGGACCGCTGCACGAGGAGGGGGTCACGACGGTGGCCCTGGAGGGGCCCGAGGTGGACCGGGCGCGGTTCGACGCGCCCCTCCTGGCCGACCTGGAGAAGAACCTGCCCCACCTCCGGGCGTCGCTCCGGGAGGCGATCGACAGGCAGCGTCGGGTCGAGGCCGGTCGGCCCGAGACGGTGGAGGCCGGGGGCGGGCGGGAGGAGAACGCCCTGAAAGCCGGCGCCGGCTCCCCTTCGTCCCTGGCCGGCCGGGACCACGCCCGGCGTCCGGCGCCCGGCCCCGAGCCCGGAGACGGGAGTGCCCTCGACCTCGACCTGGAGCTGGTGGAAGAGGTCCTGGTGCGCTTCATCCGGGACGAGGTGGTCTGGCGCCGGGGCTTCGAGCGGGTGGTCCTGGGCGTGTCCGGGGGCGTGGACTCCTCGGTCTCTCTCTACCTCGCCGCCCGGGCCCTGGGCCCCGAAAACGTCTATGCCTTCCGCCTGCCGTACCGGATCTCGAGCCAGGAGAGCCTGGAGCACGCGGACCTCGTCATCGAGGAGACGGGGGCCCACGGCCGGACGATCGAGATCACCGACGTCGTGGAGGCGTACGTGGACGCCTTCGAGCCGGAGATCGACGACGCTCGCCGGGGCAACCTCTGCGCCCGGGTCCGGTCGGTGATCCTCTTCGATCAGTCCGCCAAGCTCGAGGCCCTTCCCCTGGGCACGGGAAACAAGAGCGAGCGGCTCCTGGGCTACTACACCTGGCATGCCGACGACTCTCCGCCGATCAATCCCCTGGGCGACCTCTTCAAGACCCAGGTCTGGGCCCTGGCCCGGCATCTGGGGGTGCCCGACGAGATCGTGGAGAAGCCCGCCTCGGCGGATCTGGTCCAGGGCGTGACCGACCAGGACGAGCTCGGCGTCTCCTACCACGACGCCGACCCGATCCTCCACTGGCTCCTGAAGGGCTTCCACCCGGACGAGCTGGTTCGCTACGGCTTCGACGCCGGTCGGGTGCGCCTGGTCTGGGACACCCTCAACTCCACCCACTGGAAGCGGGAGCTGCCCACGGTGGCCGTCCTCTCGTCCAGCGCCATCGGCGAGTTCTACCTCCGCCCCGTGGACTACTGAGCGGCGAAGGCCGGCGACGGTACGCGAGCCCTCTCGTGGGGACCTACGCTCACGTCGGCGGCGCGCCCCGGCCCCGGGCCGAGGGGCCCAGGACGAAGGCCAGGAAGAAGAGGGCGGCGCCCAGGAGGACGATCGAGGCCCCGGAGGGCAGGTTCCACCTCCACGAGATCCAGAGCCCGCCCACCACCGACGCCACGGCCGAGAGCACCGAGATCCAGACCATGCCGGCCACTGAGCGGGCCAGGGCCTGTCCCGTCGCGGCCGGGATCACCAGGAAGGCCGAGACCAGGACGATCCCCACCAGCTTCAGGGCGGCCACGATCGTGACGGCGAGGATCGTCAGGAGGGTGTAGCGGAGGAGGTCCACGGGGAGGCCGGCGGCCCGGGCAGCCTCCTCGTCCACGCCCAGGTAGAGGAACTCCTTGAAGAAGAGGCCGAGGAGCCCCAGGGCGACGACGGCCATGACGGTCAGGACCCAGACGTCGGCGGGCCGGACCGACAGGATGTTGCCGAAGAGGTAGCCCACCAGGTCCTGCCGGTAGGTCGGCGAGAGGCTGATCAGGGCCACCCCGAGCGCCATCGCCGTGGGAAAGAAGATCCCGATCGCCGTATCCTCCGATATCCGCCCCCGGCCCGACATCCATCCGATGATCCAGGCGACGCCCACGCAGAAGACCAGGGCGCCGGTGATCGGCGAGAAGCCCAGCAGCAGGCCCAGGGCGACGCCTCCCAGGGCCGCGTGGGAGATGCCGACCCCGATGAACGCCATCCGCCGGAGGACGACGAACACCGCGAGGACGGCGCACGTCACCCCCACCAGGACTCCGGCGACGAGCGCCCGCTGGAGGAAGCCGTAGCTCAGGAGCTCCATCAGCCGTCGTCGTGGTGGACGTGGGGTGTCGGGAAATGGTAGCTTCGCTCCAGGGCGGTGCTCTCCAGCACCTTCCGGGGCGGCCCCGAGGCCCGTACGGTCCGGTCCAGGAGGATCAGGGCGTCTGCGTGCTCGGCGACGAGCTCCACGTCGTGGGAGGCGCAGAAGAGGGTGAGCCCCCGGGCCCGCTGGAGGTCGCAGACCAGGGTGTAGAAGCGGGCCCGGGCCGCCGGGTCGAGGCCCGCGGTCGGCTCGTCCAGGAGGAGGAGACGGGGCTCCCCGGCCAGCGCCCGGGCGATCAGGACGCGCTGCTGCTGTCCCCCCGACAGCTCCCCGAAGGGCCGCTCGGCCAGCCCCCGGAGACCGACCTGGTCCAGGGCGTCCAGGGCCCGCCGGCGGTCGTCCGGGCCGGGGCGGCGGAAGAGGCCGAGCCGCCCGTAGCGGCCCATGAGGGCGACCTCCAGGGTCGAGAGGGGGAAGCCCGCCGGGATCCGTACCCGCTGGGGCACGTAGCCCACCGGCTCGTCCCTCCGTCCCGGAGCGTGGCCGAAGACACGGACCCGGCCGGCTTCCGGTCGGAGGAGCCCGAGGATCAGCCGGAGACAGGTGCTCTTTCCGGCGCCGTTCGGGCCGATCAGGGCCACGAAGGAGCCGGTGGGCACCTCCAGGTCCACGTCCTCGAGGACCGGCGTCCGGTCGTAGCCGAAGCGGACGCCCCGGAGCTCGACGGCCGGGCCGCCGGCCGGCACGGCGTCGGCGCCGGGATCGGGTCCGGCCACGTCACCCTTCGGTCGGTCGTCAGCCACGCTCGTCTCCCAGCGCCAGGACGATCCGCCGGGCGTTGTGGCGGAGGAGGGCCGGATAGGAGTCCCGGCCCTCCAGGCCGGGCCCGCCCAGGGGATCCAGCGTGTGGAGCTCCACCCCGAGCTCCTCGGCCAGGGCCCGGGCCGCCGGTCCTGGCATCTGGGGCTCGGCGAAGACGGCCCGGACCCGCGCCCGCCCCGCGGCTTCGACCAGGCCGGCCAGGGCCCGGGGAGCCGGCTCCCGGCCCGGCTGGGCGTGGATCGTGCCGACCTCGAGGAGGTCGTAGCGATCGACGAAGTAGACCCAGGCCGGGTGCGCCGTGACGAACGCCCTGCCCCGGACCGGCGCCAGCGTCCGCTCCAGCTCCCGGTCGAGGGCGGTGAGGGTGTCGGCCAGGGCCCGGCCCCGGGCCCGGATCCCGGCCTCGTCGTCGGGCGCGAGGCGGACGAGGGCGTCGACCAGGGAGGGGAGGAGGTGATCCCGGGTCAGGATCGGATCGAGCCAGACGTGGGGGTTGCCGGTTCCTTCCTCGTGGCCTCCGGCCAGGAGCTCCATGCCCTCGGTGAGGACCAGCGTCTCGGCGGTCGAAGCTCCCTCCACCAGGGAGCGGGCCCAGCCGTCGAGACCCCCACCGACCAGGACGTGAAGCCCGGCCCCGGAGACCGCCCGGATCGCCCGGGGTGTGGGCTCGAAGGTGGCCGGCGACGCGCCGGGCGGAAGGAGGACGTCCACTCGTGCGGCGTCGCCGGCGATCGCCCGGGCCAGCTCCGCCACGGGGAAGATCGAGGCCACGACCCCGGGGGTCGAGCTCGCCGTGTCGGCTTCCGCCCGGGCCGCTCCGTCGTCTCCGGTGTCGGACGTCCCTCCGCCACTTCCCCCACAGCCGGCGACGACGGCGCCGGCGAGGAGAGCGAGGAGGGGGGCCCGGATCGGGCGCGGGCCCGGCGGGGGGGTCGTGGGAGGCCTGCGACGCATTCGTCGGGGGACGGGGTCTCGGAGCTGGCGACGCCGGGGGCAAGAGGCCCGGGCGCCGCGGCGCGGTCAGGAGGAGCCTACCGAAGGCCCCTCGCCATGGCCAGCCCCGGGACGATCTACAGGATTCGCTCATCCCGCGACCAGGGTGGACCGGAACCGGGGCACTGGCCATGTTTTCTCGTCGAGGCGCCGGCCGGCCGAAGCACGCCCGGCGCCGCCGACCCCTTCATCCTCCACTGTAGAGGCATCCGCACGCATGACCAACGGGATCAGGAAGAGGTGCGTGACGCTCCGTCGGACCGCCCGGACGGCGGCGATCTCGACGGCGTGGGCCCTCCTTGCGCTGGCGGCGCCCGCCCCGGCCCAGGAGCTCACCGTAGAGCGGATCTTCACCTCCGCCGGGCTCCATCCCACGAGCCTGCCCTCCACGTCGTGGACGCCGGACGGGGAGCGCCTGACATATCTCCAGCGGCGCTCCGACGGCCAGGGAACCGACCTGGTGGCCGAGGACGTGGAGACCGGCGAGCGGGAGCTCCTGGTGGACGGCTCCGCGCTGATTCCCCCCGGCCACGCCGGGCCGATCCCCATCGAGGGCTACCAGTGGTCCCCGGACGGCGGCCACCTCCTGATCTTCACGAACACGCAGTTCGTCTGGCGTCGCCGTACGAAGGGCGTGTACTACCTCTACGAGCTGGCCAGCGGGGATCTCACGCCGCTCTCGACCGAGTTCGGCTGGCAGCAGTTCGCCAAGTTCTCGCCGGACGGGACGAAGGTCGGCTTCGTCCGGGACAACGACCTCTTCGTGAAGCACCTGGCCACCGGGGAGGAGACCCGGCTGACCGCCGACGGCTCCGAGAGCACGATCAACGGGACCTTCGACTGGGTCTACGAGGAGGAGCTCGGGCTCCGGGACGGCTGGCGCTGGAGCCCGGACGGGGCCCGGATCGCCTACTGGCAGCTCGACACCACTCCGGTGAAGAGCTTTCCCTACGACATGGAGTGGATGGAGCTCTATCCGAAGGTCGTGGAGGTACCCTATCCGAAGGCCGGCGAGAGCAATCCCGTCGCCCGGATCGGCGTGGTGGAGGTGGAGGGGGGCGAGGTCACCTGGATCGACACCGGGGACAACCCCGACGTCTACCTGGCCCGGATGGAGTGGGCGGAGACCCCGGATCAGGTGGTGATCCAGCGGATGAACCGCCGCCAGAACCGGATCGACGTCCTCCTGGCCGACGCGGAGAGCGGCCACGCCCGCACGCTCTTCAGCGAGACCTCCGAGACGTGGGTGGACGTGGACGACCACTTCACCTGGATCCGGGACGGCAGCCGCTTCCTCTGGAGCTCGGAGCGGGACGGCTACCGCCACCTCTATCTCTACGACCGGACGGGCGAGGTCGTCCGCCAGCTCACCGGGGGCGAGTGGGTGATCTCCACGCCGGTTGGCGTGGACGAGGACGAGGGCTGGGTCTACTTCACCGGCCAGCGGGAGAGCCCCCTGGAGACACACCTCTACCGGGTGTCCCTGGACGGGGGCGAGGTGGAGCGGGTCACCGAATCCGGCGGCAGCCACGGGGTGGAGATGAACCCCGGGGCCACGGTCTTCGTCGACACCCACTCCCGGGCCGGCGTGCCCCCGACGATCACCCTCCGGCGGGGGAGCGGGGAGGAGATCCGGACCCTGGTGGCCAACGACGGCCTGGCACGGCGCCTCGACGGGATGGGGCTCCGGCCCCCGGAGTTCTTCGAGTTCACCACCCCGGACTCGGTCGAGCTCAACGGCTGGATGATCCGCCCGCCGGACTTCGACGCCTCCCGGGAGTACCCGGTCCTCATGTACGTCTACGGCGGGCCCGGCTCCCAGACGGTGACCGACTCCTGGGGCGGCGTGCGCTACCTCTGGCACCAGCTCCTGGCCGAGCGGGGCTACATCGTCGCCAGCGTCGACGGCCGGGGCACGGGGGGCCGTGGGCGGGCGTTCAAGAACGTGACCTACCTGGACCTGGGCCGCTGGGAAGCACGGGACCAGATCGCCGCCGCCGAGCACCTGGCGTCCCTGCCGTACGTGGACGGAGACCGGATCGGCATCTGGGGCTCGAGCTACGGCGGCTACACGACGCTCCTGAGCATGATGAAGGGGGGCGACCTCTTCCGGGCCGGGATCTCCCGGGCGCCGGTCACTTCGTGGAAGCTCTACGACACGATCTACACCGAGCGCTACATGCGGACCCCCCGGGAGAACCCGGACGGCTACCGGAGGAGCGCCCCCCTGAATCACGTGGACGGCCTGACCGGCGATCTCCTCCTCCTTCACGGGACGGGCGACGACAACGTCCACTTCCAGAACTCCGTGCGCATGGTCGAGGCGCTCCAGCGGGCCGGAAAGCAGTTCGACTTCATGATCTATCCGAACAGGACCCACGCGATCCGGGGCCTGGAGTCGAACCTCCACCTCTACCGGCTGATGACCGACTTCCTCCTGGAGAACCTGTGATCCTCGTGGTGGACAACTACGACTCCTTCACCTGGAACCTGGCCCAGCACCTGGGGGCGCTGGGCGCCGATCTCCGGGTCGTCCGCAACGACGAGGTCACGGTCGACGAGGTCCGGGCGATGGATCCCGAGCGGATCGTGATCTCTCCGGGCCCGTGCACCCCGGCCGAGGCCGGGATCAGCGTCGAGCTGGTCCGGGCCCTGGGGCCGAGCCGGCCGCTCCTGGGAGTCTGCCTGGGGCACCAGGCGATCGGCGAGGCCTTCGGGGGCCGGACCGTCCGGGCCCGGAGGCTGATGCACGGGAAGACGGCGCCCGTCCGCCACGACGGCTCGGGACTCTTCAGGGAGATCCCCTCTCCGTTCACGGTCGCCCGCTACCACTCGCTGATCACCGACGCCGACGCCCTCCCGGACGAGCTCGAGCCCGTGGCGTGGTCCGAGGATCCGGCCGAGGAGGGCGAGATCCAGGGGATGCGGCACCGGGAGCACCCGATCTGGGGGGTCCAGTTCCATCCCGAGAGCCACTTCTCGGAAGCGGGCCCCGCGCTCCTCGAGAACTTCCTGGAGCTGTGACGCCGCCCGTGCTCCCGTGGGAAGAGCCGGGCCCGGCGCGGGGTGGACCCGGCACGGCGGCGCCCTCGGTCCCCCGGTTGCCGGCAGAGGGCCGTCGTGGTACCTTCGATGGCGTGAATATTGCATGTGCCCACCGCGTCGCGCGCAGGCTCGCGGGCTCGTGAGCGGTCGAGTTCTCGGCATCGTTCCGGCCCGTCTCGCCTCGACCCGCCTCCCAAACAAGCCGCTCTATCCCCTCCTCGGGCGCCCCCTCATCGAGTGGGTGTGGCGGCGGGTGAGGGAGATGAGCGTGCTCGACCAGGTGGTCGTGGCGACGGACTCGCCGGAGGTGGCCGAGGTCTGTCGAGGGCTCGGTGCCCCGGTGGAGATGACCTCCCCCGATCACCCTTCGGGCACGGACCGGGTGGCCGAGGTGTCCGGCCGGGAGCAGTACGCCGGCTTCGACGTGGTGGCGAACATCCAGGGCGACGAGCCCCTGCTCAAGGAGCGGCACCTCGAGTCGGCGATCACCCTGGTCCGGGACGAGGGGTGGGACATCGGGACCTGCGCCACGCCCCTGAAGGAGCCCGAGGCCCGGAGCGACCCGAACGTGGTGAAGGTGGTCCGGGCCACGAACGGCCGGGCGCTGTACTTCTCCCGGGCCAAGGTGCCCTACATGCGGGACGAGAAGCCGACCCGGGAGGAGCTGGCCAGGGAGCCGTTCCTCCGGCACATCGGCATCTACGCGTACAGCAGGGAAGGGCTCTCCCGGTGGGTGGCCCTGGCGCCCACCCCCCTCGAGCAGCTCGAGAAGCTGGAGCAGCTCCGTCCCCTGGAGGCCGGGCTCCGGATCGGGGTCGCCCTGGTCGGCGAGGCCGACCCCGGCGTCGACACCCCGGCGGACGCGCTGCGCATGGAAGAGCGCCTGGCGGAGCTCTACGACTCTCCTTTCGCCCGAAGCGGTCAATGACGGACAGCATCGACAAGCCCACGAAGTACATCTTCGTCACCGGCGGCGTGGTCTCCTCCCTGGGGAAGGGGATCGCCGCCGCGTCCCTCGGTCGGCTCCTGAAGGAGCGGGGCCTACGGGTCACGATCCAGAAGTTCGACCCCTACATCAACGTGGATCCCGGGACGCTCTCGCCCTTCCAGCACGGCGAGGTATTCGTGACCGACGACGGAGCCGAGACCGACCTTGACCTGGGCCACTACGAGCGCTTCATCGAC
>CAZMPV010000049.1:12482-12738 GCA_964567985.1 uncultured Gemmatimonadaceae bacterium | reverse complement strand
CGTGGACCCGGAACGTGCGGCACCCCTCGAAGCTCGTCTCCATCGGCGACGAGATCGAGTGCGTGGTGCTGAACGTCGATCCCGACGAAGAGAAGATCTCCCTCGGGATGAAGCAGATCGAGGAGGACCCCTGGCTGGCGCTGCCCATGAAGTACCCGACGGGCACCACCATCGAGGGGCTGGTCCGGTACCTCACCTCCTTCGGCGCGTTCGTGGAGATCGAGCCCGGCATCGACGGGCTGGTCCACGTCTCCGT
>CAZMPV010000049.1:8874-12472 GCA_964567985.1 uncultured Gemmatimonadaceae bacterium | reverse complement strand
CGAGCACCCCTCCGAGGTCGGGGACACGGGCGATGAGGCCGAAGTCGTCGTCCTCGACGTCGACGCCGAGAACAAGCGGATCAGCCTGGGCATGAAGCAGACCCAGGAGGACCCCTGGCCCGAGATCGCCGTCCGCTTCGCCGAGGGGGTCGAGACCGACGGCGAGGTGGTCCGGATCCAGGACAAGGGCCTGGTCGTGGACCTGGGCGACGACATCGAAGGCTTCGTGCCGGCCTCCCACACCGGCCTGGAGAGCCCCGGCGATCTGGAGGAGCAGTTCGACGTCGGCGAGGCCGTGGAGCTGAAGGTTCTGGAGTCCGATGCGGCGAACCGCCGGATCGTTCTCGAGATCACCGGCCGTGAGGAGAAGCCGGAGGAGCCGGAAGAGCCGGAGGAGCCCGAAGCCGAGGCCGATGAGGGCGAGACGGACGCGGAAGCCGAGGCCGACGAGCCGGAAGCCGAGGTCGAGGAGCCCGAGGCGGAGCCGGACGCCGAGGAGATCGAGTCGGAAGAGGCCGACGAGGAGGCCGACGAGGACGAGCCCGAGGCCGCCGCAGAGGACGAGCCCGAGGCTGCCGAAGAGGATGAGCCCGAGGCGGAGGCGGACGTCGAGGTCGAAGAGGCCGAGGCTGAAGAGCCGGAGGCCGAAAGCGAGGAGGCGAAGGACGAGGAAGAGGAAGAAGAGGAGGACGAGCCCGAGGCCGAGGCGGAGGACGAAGCGGAGGCCGAGGACGACGAGGAGAAGGCCGGCGGCTGACCGGCCCGGCCTCGAGAGCCGTACGACCGTCGCCGTGACCCCTCGTCCTCCCCGCGCCCGAGTGGATCTCCCGCTCGGGCGCTTTCTCGTCCGGGCCGACGCCGCCCTGCGCCGCGCCGCCCTCGTCACCGTCCTGGCGCTGGCGGGCGCCTGCGGCGGAGGCCCCGGGCCGGCCCCCGAGGGACCCCCGGCGGCCGCCCCGATCCTTCCGGCGCTGGAACGGGGCACCCCGTCGCCGGCCGCCGAGGCCGCCGTGGCCGGGCTCCTCTCCGAGGCGAGGGAGGCCCTCGCCTCCGGGCGCCTCCAGGAGGCGGTGGAATCAGCCGCGGAGGTGACGTCCCGCTACCCGGAGGTCCAGGGCAGCTCCGAGGCCCTCTGGATCGAAGCTCGGGCCGCTTGGAGGCTGGGCGAGCCCGCCCGTACGGTCGAGGCTGCCCGGCGCTTCGCCGGACTCCTCGCCTTCGACCACGAGCTCGCGGGCCCGGCCCGGGCCCTGGAAGGGCGGGCTCTGGCCGCGGAGGGGCGATCCTCCGAAGCCGTGGACGCCTTCCTCCGGGTTCCACCTCGAGCTCAGGACTCGGTCCGGACCGCCGCCCTCGAGGGGATCCGCGCCGCGGCGCCCGAGCTCCCCATGAGCGCTCTCGAAGCCCGGCTCCGGGAGGCACCCTCCGACGGCTGGGAGCGTCTCCGGGCACCCCTGCTGGCCGAACTCGCCCTGGCCCTCCACGGACGGAGTCGCCTCGACGAGGCCGAACGGAGGGCCCGGGCGGCCCTCGAGCTGGCGGCCGACGGCCCGGAGGCCGAGCTCGCCCGCTCGGTCCTGGACGACGAGGTCACCGTCGATCGGCGCCGGAGCGCCCTCCTCGGCTCGCTCCTGCCGGCCGCCGGGTCTCCCGGGGAGCGGGAGTACGCCACCCTGGTCCTGGAGGGGATCGAAGTCAGGCTGGAGGCCGGGAGCGGGGGCGGAGGCGTCCCCGTGACCCTGGACGTCCTCGACCACGGCGGTCAGGCCGCGGCCGCCGGGGAGATGGTCCGGAATCTGGTCGAGCGGGGCGCCGCGGCGATCTTGGGACCCCTGGGAGACGCCGCCCTGGAGGCCGCGGCCGCCGCCCGCACGGTCCCGGTCCCCCTGGTCTCGCCTACCGCCCGGAACCTCCCCCCCGACGCCGAGGCCGTGTACTCGCTCGCCGGTCCGGACCCGGAGGCGCCCCGGACTCTCGCGCGCTACGCGGCGGACCGGATGCTGAACGACGCCGTGGTGCTTCACGCCGACACCCGGACCTCCGCCTTCGAGGCCGAAGCCTTCGCGCAGGAGTTCACGAACCTCGGGGGACGGGTGGTCCGGACGCTGAGCTATCCACCGGGCTCGACCTTCTTCGAGGAGCAGATGCAGGCGGTCCGGGAGCTCCTACCGGCGGCGCTCGTGCTCCCGATCCCCGCCTCGGACATCGAGCTCCTCGCGCCCCAGATCACCTACTTCGGCCTCGACACCCTGGGCATCCAGGTCCTGGGCACGGCCGAGTGGGCCGAGCCCAGGACCCTCGAGACTGTCGAGCCCCGGCACACGGACGGGGTCGTGGTGGCGACGCCCCGGGCCCCGGGACGTCCGACGGAGGCGTACGAGCGCTTCGTGGAGGACTACGAGACCACCCTGCAGAAGACCCTGCGGAGCCGGATTCCCGCCCTGGGATACGACGCCGCGGGACTCCTGGTCGAGGCGCTCCGGGGCGGTGCCCGGGAGCCGCGGGCGGTTCGCCGGGCCCTGGAGGAGATCCGGGACTTCGAGGGCGCCACGGGCACGATCTCGGTCCGGGGAGGCCGCATCATCCGGGACCACCGGCTGGTCCGGCTCCGGAACCGGGAGCTGATTCCGATCAGGATCGACTTCGACGAAGAACAGGAGCGGCCATGACGATGGAGGACCGGCTGGAAGAGCTCCGGGAGCTCAGGCGCGAAGCCCAGCTCGGCGGGGGTGAAGAGCGCCTCGAGCGTCAGCACGAGAAGGGGAAGCTCTCGGCCCGGGAGCGGCTGGACCTCCTCCTCGACGACGGCTCCTTCGTCGAGTTCGACCGCTTCGTCACCCACCGGTCCACCGACTTCGGCCTCGAGGACAAGAAGATCCTCGGCGACGGGGTCGTGACCGGCTACGGCACGATCCACGGCCGGCTGGTCTACGTCTTCTCCCAGGACTTTACGGTCTTCGGCGGCTCCCTCTCGGAGGCCCACGCCGAGAAGATCGTGAAGCTCCAGGAGATGGCGGTGAAGAACGGCGCGCCGATCATCGGCCTCAACGACTCCGGTGGCGCCCGGATCCAGGAGGGCGTCGTCTCCCTGGGGGGCTACGCCGACATCTTCCTGCGAAACACCCTGGCGTCGGGTGTCGTCCCCCAGATCAGCGTCGTCCTCGGCCCCTGCGCCGGTGGGGCCGTCTACTCCCCGGCGATCACCGACTTCGTCTACATGGTCCGGGGCACGAGCTACATGTTCGTCACCGGCCCGAACGTGGTGAAGACGGTGACCCACGAGGACGTGACCATGGAGGACCTGGGGGGCGCCGACGTCCACGCATCCAAGTCCGGGGTGGCCCACTTCGTCCACGACTCCGAGCCCCAGTCCCTGGCGGCGGTCCGGGAGCTCTTCCACTTCGTGCCCCAGAACAACGCCTCGCTGCCCCCGAGCCGGGAGAGCTCCGACCCCCACGACCGGGAGGACGAGAAACTACTCGAGATCGTACCGGACAACCCGAACAAGCCATACGACATACACGATGTCATCGGCCGCGTCGTGGACGACGGTGAGTTCTACGAGGTCCACGAGAACTTCGCCGGGAACCTCATCGTC
>CAZMPV010000049.1:0-8864 GCA_964567985.1 uncultured Gemmatimonadaceae bacterium | reverse complement strand
CTCGGTGGGCGTCGTGGCGAACCAGCCGGCGGTCCTTGCCGGCGTCCTGGACATCGACTCCTCGGAGAAGGCGGCCCGCTTCGTCCGCTTCTGCGACGCCTTCAACATCCCCCTCGTGGTCTTCGAGGACGTGCCCGGCTTCCTCCCGGGGGTGGGCCAGGAGCACGGGGGGATCATCCGCCACGGCGCGAAGCTCCTCTACGCCTTCAGCGAGGCGACCGTCCCCAAGCTCACCGTCATTACCCGCAAGGCCTACGGCGGCGCCTACGACGTCATGAACTCGAAGCACATCCGGGGCGACGTGAACCTGGCCTGGCCCACGGCCGAGATCGCCGTCATGGGCCCGAAGGGCGCCGTGGAGATCCTCCACCGGAAGGAGATCGCCGAGGCCGACGACCCCGAGGCCCGGACCGAGGAGCTCATGGAAGAGTACCGGGAGCGCTTCGCCAACCCCTACATCGCCGCGGCCCGGGGCTACGTGGACGACGTCATCGACCCCCGGGAGACCCGCCCCCGCCTGATCAGCGCCCTGGACATGCTCCGGGACAAGCGGGACGAGAACCCGCCGAAGAAGCACGGGAACGTGCCGCTCTGAAGACTCTGTAGATCGGCGGGGGGATTCCCGCCGGTCACGTCCGGGTGATCCGCCTCAGGTGCCTCTCGATCTCCACCTGACAGAGGGCCACGTGGGCCCTGAAGCGGAGCTCCCGGGCCTCCTCCCGTCCACGGAGGAAACCGATGAGCCCGAAGAGGCTCGGAGCTCCCCACAGGAGAAGCGCCGGGCTCAGCGCTTCGTGCCAGCCCGTCCTCGCGCCCAGGAGAGCGAGGAGCAGGGCCGCCAGCAGGCCCAGCAGGAAGCCTGCGGACCCGAAGAGCACCGGCCGGACGAACTGGACCTCGACGGCTTGCCGGTTCAGGCTTTCGGCCTGGGCCTCGATCACGTCGGCGTCGTATTGCAGCATGGAACCCATCCCTGAAGTGTGGAAGCGGCCGCCCGACTCTCGCTTCCGGTCAACGTAAGTCTCGTCCAGAATCGCGACCAACGAGCCTCCCCCGCCCCGTTCCGTCCGGCGGAATACCGGGCCCGCTTCACGCCCGTCTCGGGACGCCTCGTCGCCCCGGATCCCGACCGGGCCGGGGCCGTGTCCCGGAATCCTCGACTGAGATTTCGGGTACGGACATTCGAAATGAGACCCGACGCTTCTTCGAGCCTCCGAGCTCTCGTCCACTCCTGCCTACTGGCGGTCCTCGCCGGATTTCCGCGTGCCGACGCGGCCCTGTCCCAGGACGCCAACGTCCTGCTGCCGGTGGATACGATCGAGGCGAGGTTCGAGACGGGTCCCCTCTCGGTCGTCTCGGTCCGCGACACGCGATTCGACGGTGACCGGACGCAGCGCGTGACCCTGGAATACCCCGATTCCAGCGTCATGAACGCGAAGTGGGCCGCTGCCCCGCCCGGAGGACACGCCTTCAACAACGCACCCCGCTACGAGCTTGCCTGCTACGAGCTCCAGAAGCTCTTCCTCCCGCCGGAAGGCTACGTCGTCCCTCCCACCGCGGCCCGGGCGGTCTCCGTCGAGACGGCCCGGTCGGTGAGCCGGAACACCCCCCCGACCTTCGGCGGCACGAGCTCGACCGTGGTGGTCCTCCAGTACTGGCTCTCGTCGGTGAGCCCGAACGACGTCTGGGACGCCCAGCGTTTCCGGAGCGACACCGCATACGCCCGGCACGTGGCGAACCTCAACGTCTTCACCTACCTGGCCCGGCACTCGGACTCGAATGCCGGCAACTTCCTCGTCTCCTCCGAGGCGACCAACCCCCGGGTCTTCGCCGTGGACAACGGCCTCTCCTTCGAGAGCGAGGTGAGCGATCGGGGCTACGAATGGCGGCGGATCCGGGTTCCCGCCCTTCCGGCCGCCACCGTGGCTCGTCTGCGGGAGCTGACCCGTGCCGACCTGGAGCGGACCCTTGGCGTGCTGGCCGAATGGCAGATCCGGGACGGCCACCTGGTCCGGGTTGCCCCGGGTCCGAATCTGCGCCCCGGGCGGGGGGTCCGGAGGGAGGGGGACCGGATACAGCTGGGCCTCACTTCAGGGGAGATCTCGGGGGTGGTCCAGCGCCTCCGGTCTCTTCTGGAGCAGGTGGACCGGGGTCGGATCCGGGTGTTCTGAGGCCCCGCATCCCCAGCTACGAGGAGGCGAGCAACCAGCGGGGCCCGTCCGGTGGAAAGCCTTCGAGCCTCAGAGGTAAGGACAGAGAGGAACGAGCGCGGGAGGGAGGAAGGGAGGCATCACCCTGCCGGAGAAAACGGACTTCGAATCCAGCCGACGCTCCCTCATCGCGGACGGGATCTTCGCCCAGGGGATGTCGTCCCTCGTGGGCGGAGCCTTCCTGGCCGCCTTCGCGCTGGAGCTCGGGGCGACGAATTTCCAGATCGGCCTCATGGCGGCGCTTCCGGCAGCGGGAAAGCTTTTCCAGCTGCCCGCCGTCGTTCTCATCCGCCGAGCGGGTCGCAGGAAACCCGTAGCCCTGGCGGCCGCCACGCTCTCCCGCCTCACGTGGCTGGGGATTGCGGCCGTCCCCCTCCTCCTCGGCCCGTCGACGGCATTCCCGGCCGTGGCCGCCCTCCTCCTGGTGGCGTCGGCGTTCGGGAGCACGGGAGGCGTGGCCTGGCTCGCATGGATGCGGGACCTCATCCCGGTGGAGAGGATGGGCCGGTTCTTCGCCCGCCGGATGCAGTTCGCCAATCTGGGGGCCGTCGTGCTGAGCCTCACGGGGGGATTCTTCGTGGACTTCTGGTCGAACCGGACCGGGGCTCCCGCCACGGCGTACTCGATCCTCTTCGCCGGGGGCGTGGTCCTGGGCCTGGCGGGCGTGTGGGCTCTCTCCCGGGTCCGGGAGCCCGCGCCGCAGACGGCACCGGCCTCGCCTCGGATGGAAGACGTCCTCCGGGACCTCAGGGAGCCGTTCCGGGAAGCGAACTTCCGCAGGCTCCTGATCTTCTCGGCGGCCTGGACGTTCGCCCTGACCTTCGTGGCGCCCTTCTACACGGTCTACATGATCGAGGGGATCGGGCTACCGATCTCCACGATCATACTCTTTTCGGTGACGAGCCAGGCGGTGGGGATCATCCTTCTCAGGTTCTGGGGCCGGGCCATAGATCGCTTCAGCAATTCATCGGTCCTGGCCGCCTCGGGCACGATCCTACTGCTGGCCTTCGTCGGGTGGACCTTCACGACCCTTCCCGGGACCCACTTCCTCACGCTGCCGCTTCTGATCGGGATCCACGTCTTCATGGGCGCGGCAATGGCCGGCATCACGCTGGCCACCGGGAATATCTCCCTGAAGCTCTCACCGGCGGGGAAGGCCGAGACGTACGTCACGAGCCTCGG
Source organism: uncultured Gemmatimonadaceae bacterium (assembly GCA_964567985.1). GTDB lineage: Bacteria > Gemmatimonadota > Gemmatimonadetes > Longimicrobiales > Gaopeijiaceae > CAZMPV01. The sequence goes on along the minus strand of CAZMPV010000049.1, from coordinate 5,472 downwards.
ACTCGTGAACGCCGTCGTGGCCACGGCGAGCCCGATCCTCGCCGGCGCCCTGGCCAACTACACGGCAGGCAAGGAGCTCGCGCTCAGCCTCGTCTTTTCCGACGCGGGCCGGCAGTTGAGCGTCCCGACGTTCAGCCTCCGGGGGCTCGACTTTCTCTTCGTGACCTCCGTGCTCCTGGGGCTCTACGCCATGCACCGCCTCGCCTTCGTCCAGGAGAAGGGCACCGTCGACGAGCGGGTCGTCCTCGAAGAGCTCCGGGAGCACATCATGGAGGACATGCGGGCGGTGGCCTCCTTCGCCACTCTCCGTCAGGTCGTCTCGTTTCCGGGGGCCCTGGTGAGCAGGCGCGGTGGGAGGTCGGAGCCGGCAGAGGCGCACGAGCCCTCCGCTTCGGGAGCGACGGCGGGAGGACGGTGAGCCGGGTCTTCGTCTCCTCCGCGGCCGGACAACCTTCCTCCCACCGATCCCCATCCCATCCGGTGGAAGGGCCGGCGGTCCTTCCGCAGGTCGGGGGATCCACCCCGAGCTGCCTGAATTCTCGACATCATCCGGAGGGGGACGGAATGGGAGAGTGGACGACGAGGGCGGCAGCCGCCCTGGCCATCGGGGCGCTGCTGATCGTGCCCGGCGACGGGCTGCGGGCCCAGGAGGATCCCGACGACGAGCGATGCGTCTGCGTCGGCGCGCCGGACGCGGACGAGCTCCGGGAGCGGATCGAGCGGGAGGTCCGCGTGCACCTCGGCGACCGGCCTCGCCTCGGGATCTCATACGAAGTGGACGACGGCGACGGGCGGGGCGTCCGGATCGACGAGGTCCTCGACGACAGTCCCGCCGAGGAGGCCGGGCTCCAGGGTGGCGACGTCATCGTGTCATTCGACGGCCATCGGCTGAGCGACCCCCTGCCGGACACCGACGTCGAGGAGGACCTGGACGACGACCGTCCCCTCCCGCCCCAGCGGCTGGTCCGCCTGATCCAGGACCGGGAGCCCGGGGACGAGGTCGAGGTCACCTACCGGCGGGACGGGGAGGAGCGGACGGCCACCGTCGAGCTCGACGACCTGGCTTCGGGCTGGACCATGCGGGGAAGCGGCGCGCCGGGCGTCCGGCGCTTCCGTCGGGGCCCGCACGCAGCCCGCTTCCGGGGCTTCCACGCTCCGGACGCCCCCGAGCCCCCGATGCCGCCCCGGGCCCGGCGCATGCTCCGGATGGAGCCCGGGGACTTCGACGTCCGGGTCGGGCCCGCACCCCGGGCCTTCCGCTTCCGGATGGACGAGTGGTGCCGCGGCTCGGGCTTCGCCGGGAGCAACTGCGTGGCCGGGCTGGACGTGCGCGAGCTGAACGAGGGCCTGTCCGAGTACTTCGGGACCGACCGGGGAGTCGTCGTCCTGGAGCGCGCCGACGACGCGCCCTTCGACCTCGAGCCCGGCGACGTGATCCTGGCCGTGGACGGCCGGGAGGTCGACGACGTGGACGACCTGCGGCGCATCCTCCGCTCTTACGAGGAGGACGAAGAGGTCCGGCTCCGGGTGCGCCGCGGCGGCCGCGAGCTCGACGTGGAGGGGCGGATGCAGTAGCGATCCGCGCCGGCCCGCTGCGGCTTTACACGCCCCGCGCGGCCGAGGTACCTTCCCGTGCCGCGGCGGGCCGACGCCCGCCCGGCGTCCGGGCACGCCGCCCGGAGATCGCCCAACGTCACGGGAAAGAGGGCCGTTGTTCGAATCCCTCCTCATCGCCAATCGGGGTGAGATCGCCATCCGGATCATCCGGGCCTGCCGGGAGGCCGGCGTCCGCTCCGTGGCCATCTATTCGGAGGCCGATCGCCTCTCCCCCCACGTCATGGAGGCCGACGAGGCCTATCCGGTGGGCCCGGCCGCCGCCTCGGAGAGCTACCTTCGGGTGGACCGGATCCTGGAGGCCGCCGAGCGGGCCGGCGTCGACGCGGTCCATCCCGGCTACGGCTTTCTCGCCGAGCGGGCACACTTCGCCCGGGCGGTCACCGACGCGGGCCTGATCTTCGTGGGCCCGAAGGCCGAGACGATCGCGGCCATGGGCGACAAGACCGAAGCCCGGAGCCGGATGAAGGCCGCAGGGGTGCCCATCGTCCCGGGCATCGTGGAGGCGGTGACCGACGCCGACGCCGCCCGGGAGGCCGCCGACGGGATCGGCTTCCCGGTGCTGCTGAAGGCCGCCGCCGGCGGGGGCGGGAAGGGCATGCGGGTCGTCGAGGATCCGGAGGAGCTCGCCCGGGGCTTCGACGGCGCTCGCAGAGAAGCGGAGTCGGCGTTCGGGGACGGATCGATCTACGTGGAGAAGTACCTGGACGCCCCCCGGCACATCGAGATCCAGGTCCTCGGCGACGCCCAGGGCCACGTGATCCACCTGGGCGAGCGGGAGTGTTCGATCCAGCGCAGGCACCAGAAGCTGGTCGAGGAGGCGCCTTCCTCGGTGCTGACCCCGGAGGAGCGGGCGGAGATGGGGGAAGCGGCGGTCCAGGCGGCCCGGGCCGTGGACTACCTGGGTGCCGGAACGGTCGAGTTCCTCTACCAGGACGGCGACTTCTTCTTCCTGGAGATGAACACCCGGCTCCAGGTGGAGCACCCGGTCACGGAGCTCGTCACGGGCGTCGACCTGGTCGAATGGCAGCTCCGGATCGCCGCGGGCGAGCCCCTGACCGTGGCCCAGGACGACGTGGGCTTCACCGGCCACGCCGTCGAGTGCCGGATCACCAGCGAGGATCCGGGCCGAGGGTTCCTCCCCTCCAGCGGGGTCGTCGACCACCTGGAGTTGCCTTCGGGCCCCGGCGTCCGGTGGGACGGGGGCATCGCCGAGGGCTGGGAGGTCGGCCTCCACTACGACCCCCTCCTGGCCAAGCTCATCGTCCACGCCCCCTCCCGGGAGGCGGCGCTCGGCCGGATGGCCCGGGCACTCGACGAGCTGGTCATCGCCGGGATCGAGACCAGCGCGCCCTTCCACCGCCGGGTCATGGAGGAGGAGGACTTCCGCGCCGGGGAGTTCACCATCCGCTACCTGGACGAGCACCCGGAGCTGGTCCGGGACGAGCTCTCCGACGAGGAGCTCGAGGCCGCGGCCCTGGCCGCGGCGCTCCTCGAGGAGGAGGAGAGGAGCCGCCATCGCACGCCCCGGATCGGTGAGGGGAAGGGCTCCGAGATGTCCGCCTGGCGGGCCCGGGGCCTTCCGGGAGGGACCGGCGGACGGGGGCCGGGATGGAGGTGAGCGCCGGCGAGACCGCCGAGGTCGAGATCCATGGCATCAGCTCCCAGGGGGCCGGGGTCGGCACCCTCCCGGAGGGCCGGGTCGTCTTCGTCCACCGCACGGCGCCGGGGGACCGGGCCCGGGTCCGGGTCACCGAGAAGAAGGGGAGCTGGGCCCGGGGTCGCCTCGAAGCGTTGCTGGATCCCTCGGAGATCCGGCGGGAGGCCCCCTGTCCCCACTACGACCGGTGCGGCGGCTGCACCCTGGAGCACCTGACGTACGACGCCCAGCTCCGCTGGAAGGGTCGGATCGTCGCCGACGCCATGGAGCGGATCGGCGACCTCCCGATCGAGGTGCCGGAGGTCCGGCCGTCTCCCGACGAATTCCGCTACCGCTCCCGGATCACCGTCACGCTGCGGCGCCTCGAGGGCGACCGGGTCGTGGCGGGCTTCCACGAGGTGGACGAGCCGGGGCGGATCGTGGACCTGGGCGGGGAGTGCCTCCTGCCCGTGGAGCCCGTGGCCCGGGCCCTGGACGGGCTCCGGGACGCCTGGGGACCGGGCGCCGCTCGGCTTCCCGAGGGCAGGGAGCTCCGGCTGACGCTGCGTCACGTCGAAGAGGGGGTCCTCCTCCTGGTGGAGGGGGGCCGGGGGCGCGGCGAGCCGGAGGCCCTCCTGGAGGCGGTTCCCGACCTCGTCGCCGTCTGGCGGATGGGAGAGAAGGGCCCGCGCCACCTGGCGGGAGCCGAGGAGGGCCGGGTCGAGTGGCTGGACGAGGCGGTGCCGGTCCGGTCCGGCGCCTTCCTCCAGGTCAACCGGGCCGCAGCCGAGCCCCTCCACCGGGCCGTCCTCGACGTGCTCCGGCCCGCCGCCGGGCGGACGGTCGTGGACGCCTACGCCGGGGTCGGGTCCGTGGGCCGGATCCTGGCCCGGGAAGGCGCCCGGGTCACGGCGATCGAGCTCGACCGGGAAGCCGTGGCCGCCGCCCGCCGGGACGCCCCGGACGGCTTCCGGGCCGTCCGTGGCCGGGTGGAGGAGGAGCTCGCCGGCACCCTCCCGGCCGACGTCGTCCTGGTGAACCCGCCCCGGACCGGCCTCCACGACCGGATCCCGGAGATTCTGGGGGAGACGCCCCCCGGGCGACTGATCTACGTGAGCTGCGACCCCGCGACCCTGGCCCGTGACCGGGCCCGCCTGGCCCCGGCCTTCCGGCTCGAAGAGCTCGGCGCCTTCGACCTCTTTCCCCAGACCGCCCACGTGGAGTGCGTGGCCGTCTTCCGCGGGGACGGGGGGGCCGGCCCGTGAAGTACCACGTGACGATCCGGGACCGAACGGTCGCGGTGGAGCTGGATCCCGAGGGCGTCCGGGTGGACGGCCGCCTCGTCGACGCGGACCTGAGGCGGGTCCCGGAGACGGCGGTCCACACCCTGCTGGCCGACGGCGCGTCCCACCGCTTCGTGGTGCGCCGGAGCGCCCGGGGGAGCTGGGAGCTCCATCTCCGGGGGAGGAAGGTGGTGGCCGAGGTGGTGGACGAGCGCACGCGCCAGATCCGGGAGATGACGGGCATGGGCGCCGGGCCCGCCGGCCCGAGGCCCGTCCGGGCCCCCATGCCCGGGATGGTGGTCCAGGTCGAGGTCGAGGAGGGCCAGATGGTCGAGCCCGGCGACGGGCTCGCCGTGGTCGAGGCGATGAAGATGGAGAACGAGCTCCGGGCCGAGGCGTCGGGCCGGGTGGCGACCATTCACGTCGAGGCGGGCCAGGCCGTGGACAAGGACGAGATCCTCATCGAGTTCGAGCCTCCGGAGGAGGACGGGCCGTGAGCGAGGCCGACGCCAGGGACCCCCGGGCCGAAGAGTCGGTCACCACGGACAGCGGCATCCCCGTCGAGCCGGTCTACGGACCCGGCGACGTCGACGTCGACCCCGACGCCGACCTCGGCCGTCCCGGGGAGTACCCCTTCACCCGGGGGGTCTACCCCACGATGTACCGCGGCCAGCTCTGGACGATGCGCCAGTACGCCGGCTTCGGCACGGCGGAGGAGACGAACGAGCGCTACCACTACCTCCTGGAGCAGGGCACCACCGGCCTCTCGGTGGCCTTCGACCTCCCGACCCAGATGGGATACGACTCGGACCACCCCATGGCGGAGGGGGAGGTGGGACGGGTGGGCGTCGCCATCGACTCCCTGGAGGACATGCGGACCCTCTTCCAGGGCATCGACCTGGCTGAGGTCTCCACCTCGATGACGATCAACTCGAC
>CAZMPV010000048.1:1096-12819 GCA_964567985.1 uncultured Gemmatimonadaceae bacterium | reverse complement strand
AACGCCGGCACCCTGGGGGGCAACCTCTGCCAGGACGCCCGCTGCTGGTACTACCGGGACGGGCTCCCCTGCTACCGGGCCGGGGGCAACGTCTGCTACGCCGACACCCCCGAGGGGATGAACCGGGAGCACGCCCTCTTCGGCGCCGACCGGTGCGTCGCCGTGACCCCTTCCGACGTCGCGCCGGCCATGGTGGCCCTGGACGCCGAGATGGTGGTCCGGAGCCCGGGAGGCGAGCGGGTGATTCCCGCCGAAGACTTCTTCATGGACCCGGGCACCGACATCACCAGGATGACGGTGCTGGAGCCCGAGGAGCTCCTCACCTCGGTGCGGATCCCGGGCCGGTGGGCCGGGGCCCGCTTCCACTTCGAGAAGGTCGCCGACCGGGGGAGCTGGGATTTCGCCCTGGCGAGCATCTCGGCGGCGCTGGAGGTGGAGGGGGGCACGATCCGTGACGCCCGACTGGTCTGCGGCGCGGTCCAGTGCGTGCCCCGGCGGCTCCGGCGGGTCGAGGAGCTCGTCCGGGGCTCGACCCCGGGCGAGGAGCTGGCCGAGCGGGCGGGTGAGGCGGCCGTCCGGGGGGCGAAGCCCCTGAACTACAACCACTTCAAGATCCCGCTCGTGTCGAACCTGGTGAAGCGGGCCGTGCGGGGAGCCTGAGGACGCGGCTCAGCGCGGCAGCGGTCCCCCGCCCGCCATCGCCTCCCGGATCATCCGGTCGTCGCCCGTCAGCTCCCAGTGGATCAGCGACGGCGGGATCACCCCCACCGAGTTCAGCTCGTCGAAGAAGCGTCGCATGGTGAAGTCGTCGCCGAGCTGGCGGGCCCGGGTCTCCATCGTCTCCTCCAGCAGGCGGGCGCCGGTGACGTAGCTCGGGCCGTAGCCGGGCTGGCGGAGGTAGAGGTGCTGCTCGAAGCCCAGGAGGTCCAGGTCCGGGCTCATCCAGCCCCAGGGCGTCCGCTCCACGTGCATCTCGGCGGCCTCGGCCATGGTGAGGTCGTTCGAGTGGGCGAAGAGGGAGCCCAGCCCCCGGGCCGCCCGGGCCGCCAGCATGACCCAGACGATCTCCCGGACCCGGGGCTCGTCGGCGTAGAGGCCGGCGTGCATCATCCACTCCTCCATCCCCGTGGCCAGGCCCTCGGCCCGGGTCATCCAGACGTTGTAGAGGAGCGGGCCCCGGCGGATCGGGCTCCCGTGGGGCCGGTTTTCCATGAAGCCGTGGTCCCACCAGTGGTAGAAGTGGGTCCAGAGGGTCGTGGGATCCCGGTGGGTGGCCTTCGCGAAGAAGTTCCGTGTCTCGGGAGGGGAGTATTCGAAGGTCCGCTCCCGGAGCGCCCGCTCCATCCAGGGCTCCACGGTCAGGATCTCCTCCTCCTCGATGAAGCCCAGGTACTCCTCGATCGACCGCTCCTGCATCCGGGCGAAGTTCTCGGGGCCGGACGCCGGCTCGAGCGCGGGCAGCCCCCGGTTGCGGTTCTCCTCGAGGCGGAGGGAGGCGTGGGCCCGGGCCAGCTCCCGCCGGGCGATCGTGACCTCCTCTTCCCAGGAGATGGGCAGGAGCAGGACGTTCTGGAGGAACCAGGTGTACTGCTCCTCGCCGATCCCGGAGGGGCCGGTCCGGTTCGGCGCCTCGGCTTCGAGCCAGGCCCGGAAGTCGTCGGTGGCCTCACGGGCGGCGTCGACGGCGGCCAGGAGGTCCGGCGCCTCGCCCTGGATGCCCTCGACCCGCCCCCGGAGATCCTCGAGGGCGGCGCTCTGGTTTTCGAAGGCCCGGACGCCGCCGGCCCAGAGGTCGCCGGCGTCGCTGTCGGCCAGGTTGCCCCGGGCCTGCTCCAGCAGGGGCGGCACGGTCCGGAGCTCGGCGGTGAGCGCCTCGAGGGCGTCCGGCGAGAGGGGCTCGGGCTCGTCCAGGGCCGTCCGGGGCCAGATCGAATACTCCCAGAGGCGGACGGCGCCGTGGATCGTGGGGCCTTCCTCCGCCGGGGTGTCGCTCTGGTAGGTGCGGACCGAGGCGTAGAAGGCCGGGTCCCGGGCGAAGGGCCGCAGCACGTCCAGGTGGAAGCGGAGGCCGTTCATCTCGGCCCGGACCAGGTGGTAGTCCACCTGCTCGGAGACCGGCCAGCCCTCCGGGTCGATCGCCCGGAGCCGCTCCTGGAGGCGCCGGAGGCCGGCCCGCCGCTCCTCGTTCGCCGAGAACGTGTAGTCCGGCGCGCCCTCCAGGAGGGGCGGCGGCTCGAAGGCCCGCCACTCCTCGAAGAGGTCCACGAGGTCCTGGTAGGTGGCCCCGGACGCGTCCGGCCCGCCGTCGGAGGCGGGGGGAGGCGCCTCGCAGCCTGCGAGGAGCAGCGCCGTCGCCAGGCCGACGGCGGCGAAGGAGACGGCCCGGGCGGGCCTCCCGGTCACGAGGGTCAGCTCCCCTGCTCCTCGATGCCCAGCAGCTCCACCTCGAAGATCAGGGTCTCGTTGGGGCCGATCTGCTGGCCGGCGCCCTGCTGGCCGTACGCCAGGTCCCCGGGGATGACGAACCGGTAGGTGCTCCCCACCTCCATGAGCTTGATCCCCTCGGAGAAGCCGGGGATGACCTGGTCCACCCCGAAGACGGCGGGGTCGCCGTCCCGGGAGCTGTCGAACTCGGTTCCGTCGAGGAGCGTGCCGGTGTAGTGGATCCGGACGCGGTCGCCGGACTCGGGGCTGGGGCCGTCGCCCTCCTCCAGGACCTCGTACTGGAGCCCGCTCTCGGTGACGTTGACCTCGTCCCGGGCGGCGTTCTCCTCCAGGTAGGCTTCGCCTTCCCGCTGGTTCTCCTCGGCCTCTGCGGCCCGACGCTCCTGCTCGGCCTGCTGGATCGACTGGGAGAAGGCCTGGACCGCGGCCTGGATCGAGTCCTGGGGCAGCGCGGGCTCGGCCTCGCTGATGGCGTCCTCGACGCCCCGGCGGAATGCGTCCATGTCCAGGCGATCGCCGGCGCTCTGGAGGGAGCGTCCGACGTTGAGCCCCACACCGTAGCTGGCGATCTCGTCCTGGGTTTCGAGGCCGGCGGAGCCGGAGGACGTGGATTCACCGCACGCCGCCAGGGCCACCACCAGGGAGAGGGCCGCAGCCACGGAACCGAATCGAATATGTGCCATCGTCTTCCTCTGCAGGACGCTCGAGTTTCACGCAGCAGGGCCCCCGCGACGACGGGGGCCCTCGCATCGACTACCGTTGTGGAGAATAGGGAGCCCGGGGCGGTGACTCAACTCCGGGCCGTCCCCGGCTGGCCGCCGACAGCCCGAAGCCGTACATCATGTAGGCGATGCTCCTCCCGGCGACCCTCCTCCTGCTCATGACCCTCTGGCCCGCCCCCGCGCGCTCCCAGGACCTCCTCACCGCCGACGACGTGGTGGCGATGGCGTCGTCGAAGCCGGACCACCGGATCGCCTACGGTGATCTCCCCCTCCAGTTCGGACATCTCCGTCTGCCCGAGGGCCCGGGCCCGCACCCGGTCGTCGTCTTCCTCCACGGGGGATGCTGGCTCTCCGAATACGGGATCGGTCACGTGGGTCGGGCGGAGGAGGCCCTGGCCGGGGCCGGCTACGCCGTCTGGAGCCTCGAGTACCGGCGGGTCGGTGACGAAGGGGGCGGCTGGCCGGGCACCTTCCTGGACGTGGCGGCCGGGATCGACCACCTCCGGGTCCTGACCGGGGAGCACCCCCTCGACCTGGACCGCGTCGTCGCCGCCGGACACTCGGCGGGGGGGCACCTGGCGCTGTGGGCGGCGGCCCGGGAGAAGGTGCCCTCCTCGAGCCCGGTGCACGCCCCGGATCCCCTGCCGATCCACGGGGTCCTGGCCCTGGCTCCGGCGGCCACCCTGGCCCGCCTCCACGAGATCGAGATCTGCGGCCACGCCGTCCAGGGGCTCATGGGCGGCTCTCCGGACGAGCACCCGGAGCGGTACGCGGCGGCGTCACCGGTCCGCCTGGCCCCGATCGGCGTCCCCCAGCGGGTCGTCGTCGGGATCCACGACGAGACCTGGGCGCCCCACGGCCGGGCCTACGTCCGGGCCGCCCGGGCGGCCGGCGAGGAGCGCGTTTCGCTCCGGGAAGCCCCGGGGGCCGGCCACTTCGAGCTGATCGTGCCGGGCACCTCCGCCTGGACGCTGGTCCTGGAAGAGCTGAGGGTCCTGACGTCGGCGCTCGAAAAGGGGGGAGGAGCGGAGTGACCGGGGAGCCCGCCCCGAAGACCGGTCGGGACCGGGACGGGAGGGTGGTCGCGGCCTTCAGCGTCGCCATCTTCGTCGCGGCCGCCCTCCTCTTCGCGGTCCAGCCCATGGTCGGGAGGATGGTCCTTCCCCGGCTGGGGGGCAGCCCGGAGGTCTGGAACACCTCCATGGTCTTCTACCAGGCCGCTCTCCTGGCGGGCTACCTCTACGCCCACTACAGCGTCCGCTGGCTCGGCGTCCGGGGGCAGATCCTCCTCCACGGCCTGGTGCTCCTGGCGCCGCTGGTGGTGCTTCCCCTGGCGCTCCCCGACTGGCGGCCTCCAGCGGAGGGCGGACAGTCCCTCTGGCTCCTGGGCCTGCTGGCCGTCGCCGTCGGCGCCCCCTTCTTCGCCCTCGCCACCGCCAGCCCGCTCCTCCAGCGCTGGCTGGCCGCGACCCGGCACGAGGACGCCGACGACCCCTACTTCCTCTACGCCAGCAGCAACGCCGGGAGCCTGGTCGGGCTCCTGGCGTATCCCCTGGTCATCGAGCCGACCTGGGCCCTGGGCGTCCAGTCCCGGGGCTGGTCCTTCGGGTACTTCGCCTTCGTCGGGCTGGTGGCGCTCTGCGGGGTGGTCACCCTCCGGATGTACGTCGGTGGAGCGGCCCACCGGGCCCCGGCCGGGAGGGGTGGGTCGGATTCGGAGACGAGGGCGCCGCCGTCGGCCGGCGACCGCCTCCTCTGGGTGGCGTGCGCCTTCGTGCCCTCCAGCCTCTTCCTGGGGGTCACCCACTTCCTGACGTCGGACGTCGCCGCGTTTCCCCTGCTCTGGGTGGCGCCGCTGGCGGTCTACCTGGCGACCTACATCGCGGCCTTCTCCCGGCGGGACCTGATCTCCCTGCCCCTGGTCTCCCGGCTGCTGGCGACCGGGGCCGTCGCCCTGGCCCTGACCTTCCTGGCGGGAATCCGTCAGCCCTCATGGGCGATGGTACTCCTCCACCTGGCGGTCCTGGCGGTGGCGGGGCTCCTCTGCCACGGGCGGTTGGCCGAGCGGCGCCCACCGACGAGCCACCTGACGGAGTTCTACGTCCTGGTGGCCGGCGGGGGGGTCCTTGGCGGGGTCTTCAACGCCCTGGTGGCGCCCCAGATCTTCGACCGCGTGCTGGAGTACCCGGTGGCGCTTGTCCTGGCTCTGGTGCTCCGGATGCCGTTCCGGGACGACGGGGAAGAGGAGGCGAAGTCCCGGATGCTGGACGTGGCGGTCCCCCTGGCCCTGGGCGTGGGGCTCCTGGCGGTGCACCTGGCGCTGAACCGGCTCCCCGAGATGCCCGCGGCGGTCGTGGTGACGGCCACCGTGGCGCTTCCCGGGCTGGTCGCCTTCGTCGTCTCCCGGCGCCCCCTCCGCTTCGCCCTGGCCGTCGCCGTCCTCTTCGCCTTCGGCTTCTCGTCGTGGTACGAGGAGGGTGAGCTCCTCCACTCGGAGCGCACCTTCTTCGGCGTCCACCGCGTGACCCTGGACGCCGACGGTCGATTCATCGCGCTCCTCCACGGCACCACCGTCCACGGTATCCAGGCCACCGACCCGGTCCGCGCCGCCGAGCCCCTGGGCTACTATCACTCCACGGGACCCGCCGGACAGGTGATGGCCGGTCTGGCCGAGGACCCCGACAGCGCCCGCCTGGCCCTGGTGGGCCTGGGCGCCGGCGCCCTGGCGGCGCTGACCACCCCGGAGCAGCGGATGACCGCCTACGAGATCGATCCGCTGGTGGTCCGGATCGCCGAGAATCCCGAATACTTCACCTATCTGGAGAAGAGCCGGGCCCCGTACGAGGTGGTGCTGGGCGACGCCCGGGTCTCCCTCTCCGAGAGCGGCGCCCGCTACGACCTGATGGTCCTCGACGCCTTCTCGTCTTCGGCCGTCCCCGTCCACCTGCTCACCCGGGAGGCGCTCCAGCTCTACCTGAGAAGGCTCACCGACGACGGCGTCCTCCTCTTCCACCTCTCGAGCCGCCACCTGGACCTGGGCCCGGTCCTGGGCGCCCTCGCCGCCGACCTCGGCCTGGCCGCCCTGGAGCGCTTCGACATCCGCACCGACGAGGAGCAGGCCCGGGGACTCCTGAGCTCCCGGTGGGTGGTGATGGCCCGGGAGGGCCGGGACCTGACGCCCTACGTGGACGGCCGCTGGCTTCCCCTGCGGACGCCGCCGGACGCCGAGGTGTGGACCGACGACTACGCGGACATCGTGTCGGCGTATCGCTGGAACTGACGACCCTCGGGGGAATGAAGAGACGCCGATGAGTGACGGGGCGATGAGCGGAGGAACCGGGCCCGGCGAAGCCGCCGACGCGCCCCCCCTGAGGCGGGCCATCCGCCTCCACCACGCCACGGCGATGGTCGTGGGGACGATCATCGGCGCGTCGATCTTCGTCCAGCCCTCGGAGATCACCGGCCGGGTCCCATCCCTGGGCGGCACGGCGCTGGTCTGGGGAGTCTGCGGGGTCCTCACCCTCTTCGGCGCCCTGGTGACCGCCGAGCTCGCCTCGATCCACCCCGAGAGCGGCGGGGTCTACGTCTACCTCCGGGAAGCCTTCGGGCCGGCGCTGGGCTTCCTCTGGGGCTGGGCGATGTTCTGGGTGATGCACTCGGGCATCATAGCCGCGATAGCGGTCGTCTTCGCACGCTACCTGGGCTTCTTCGTGGAGCTCGGTCCCGGGGCCACCGACGGGGCCGCCATCGCGGCGATCCTCGCCCTCTCGGCGGTGAACTACGTGGGGGTCAAAGCCGGCAGCGACCTCCAGGCGCTCTTCACCGCCGGCAAGGTGGCGGCGATCGTCCTCATGATCGTCGTGGGCTTCGCCGTGGGGAGCGCCGTCGGCGGGACGGCGGAGGGGGCCGCGGCCGGCGCCACCGGAGCGGCGGGACCGGCCGGGAGCGGCCTGCTGGGCGGCGCCGGGCTCCAGGACTTCGGCCTGGCGCTGGTGGCCGGGCTCTTCGCCTTCGGCGGCTGGCACATGGTCACCTACAACGCCGAGGAGACCGTCGAGCCCCGGACGACGATCCCCCGGGCCCTGGTCCTGGGGGTCGGGGTCGTCACCGTCTGCTACGTGGCGCTGAACGCGGCCTATTTCTACGTCCTGCCCGTGGAGACGGTGGCCACCTCGGACCGGGTGGCGGCGGCCGCCGCCGACGCGGTGCTGGGATTCGGCGGCGGCGCCACCATGTCCGCCCTCGTCGTCTTCTCGACCTTCGGCGCCCTGAGCGGTATCGTCCTGGCCGGTCCCCGGGTCTACTACGCCATGGCCCGGGACGGCCTCCTCTTCCGCTGGCTCGGGGCCACCCACCCGCGCTACCGGACGCCCCACCGGGTCATCGTCCTCCAGGCGATCTGGGCCTCGATCCTGGTGCTGACCGGCACCTACCGGGCGCTCTTCACCCGGGTCATCTACACCGAGTGGATCTTCTTCGGGCTCCTGGCGGTGGGGCTGATCCTGCTGCGGCGCCGGGGCGTCGAGCGGGGCTATTCCGCGTGGGGCTATCCCTGGGTGCCGGTCGTCTTCGCCCTGTCGGCCTTCGCCATCGTGGCGAACCAGGTGGCGGCGGCGCCGTTGGACAGCGCCGTGGGCCTGGGGCTGGTGCTCCTCGGTCTGCCGGTCTACTACGTCTGGGCCCGGCGGACGTACCGGGGTCGGACATCGAATTCCGAGCATTCCTCCGAGACTTCCAGAGAGGCGGGACCATGATCGTCGACTTCCACAACCACTACTTCCCGCCGGCTTACCTGGACGAGATCAGACGGGGCCCGTCGGCCTTCGAGATCACCGAGGACGAGGCCGGCAACCCCGTCCTCCACTCTCCCGGCGACTACAACGTCCTCGTGCCCGGCCACCGGGACCTGGACGCCCGCGTCCGGGAGATGGACGCCGCCGGCGTGGACGTCCACGTCCTGACCTTCACCGCGCCGGGGACGAGCATCGAGACCCCGGAGCGGGCCGTTGAGCTGGCCCGGCTCGTGAACGACGGGCTCGCCGCCGGAGTGGCCGAAGGAGGAGGACGCTTCGCCGCCCTGGGCCACCTTCCGCTCAACGCCCCCGAGGCCGCCGCCGCGGAGCTCGACCGCGCCGCCGGCGAGCTCGGGTTACCCGGCTTCATGCTCTTCGGGAACGCCTCGGGAGTGCCCCTGGCCGACGACCGCTTCGAGCCCCTCTGGGCCCGGGCCGACGCCCACGGCTCGGTCCTCTACATCCACCCCACCTACCCCCTGGGCGTGGAGGCCATGGAGGAGTACATGCTCATGCCGATGGTGGGCTTCATGTTCGACACGACGCTGGCGGCGGCCCACCTGACCTACGCCGGCGTGCCGGACCGGTACCCGAACGTCCGCTGGGTCCTGGCCCACCTGGGGGGCGCGGTCCCCTACCTGGCCGAGCGCTTCGACCGGGGGTGGCGGGCCTACGACCGGAGCGGCCGGGACCTGGACCGGCCCCCCTCGGAGGTGCTGAGGGAGTTCCACTACGACACGGTCAACTTCGACCCGGCGTGCCTCCGGCTGGCCCTGGACTTCGCCGGCGCCGACCGCATCGTGGCCGGGAGCGACTACCCCCACATGATCGGGAGCATGGCCCGGATGCGGGAGAGCCTGGAGGCCGTGGAGATGACCGACGCCGAGCGGGAGAAGGTGCTGGGCGGGAACGCCCGGCGGCTGCTGGGGATCTGAGGGGGACGTTACGTCCCGTCGCCTTCGTCGACGTCCTCGTCCGACCCGTACAGCTCCGTCGTCAGGTAGCGGGCCCCCGAGTCCGGGGCGATGCACGCCACCCGGGCGTCGGGCCCGAGCTCCCGGGCCACCTCGACGGCGGCCCAGACGATCGCGCCGCTGCTCATCCCCACGAAGAGGCCTTCCTCCCGGGCCAGGCGGCGGGCGAAGGGGAAGGCGTCTTCCTCCCAGACGGGGATCACCCGGTCGATGAGCGAGCGGTCCAGGTTCTCGGGGATGAAGCCCGGTCCCATGCCCTGGAAGCGGTCCTGGCCGGCCTCCTCGCCGGAGAGCACCGCGTTGCGGGCGGGCTCCACCGCCACCACCTCCACGTCGTCCAGGCGCTCCTTCAGGTAGCCGCCGGCCCCGGTGATCGTGCCTCCCGTGCCCGATCCGTAGACGAAGACGTCGATGCGACCGTCCAGGTCCCGGTGGAGCTCGGGACCCGTGGTCTCGTAGTGGGCCCGAGGGTTCGCCGGGTTCTCGAACTGGTTCGGCATGAAGGCGCCCTCCTCGTCCCGGATCCGCTCGGCCTCGGCGATCGCCGCCGGCATCCGGCCGTCGGGGTCGGTCAGGACGAGCTCGGCGCCGAGGGCCTCCAGGGTTCGCTTCCGCTCCATGCTCATCGACGCGGGCAGGCAGAGGATCAGCCGGTACCCCCGGGCCGCCGCCACCTGGGCCAGCCCGACGCCGGTGTTGCCGGACGTGGGCTCGACGATCGTCCCCCCGGGCTCGAGGACGCCCCGCTCCTCGGCGTCCACCACCATCCGGAGCGCCGGTCGGTCCTTGATCGAGCCGCCGGGGTTCATCCCCTCGACCTTCACCCAGACCTCGGCCATCCCGGGCTCGACCACGCGCTCGAGGCGGACGACGGGGGTGTTTCCGATGAAGTCGTCGATCATCGATGTTCGGGGGTCGGGTCGCAGGAATCGGAGCGTCTCGTCGGGCACACAACCCTCGCGGGGGGAGGTGTGTTCCCGGCCTCCGTCTTCACGCCCGGGCCATACGACCTATCTTAACGACCTATCTTATCGCCCGGAGCGGCCCGGTAGCGTGAATCGCTCGCGTACGCTCCCCTTCCACCTCGTGAACACCCTGTGAACACCCCGTCCACCCCGTGACCGACCCCTCTTCCAGAACGCACCGGCGCGTCCTCCGGGACGTCTTCGGCTACGACGAATTCCGGCCGGGGCAGGAGACGGTGATCCGGGCGGTGCTGGACGGCGACGACTGCATCGCGGTCATGCCCACCGGGGCGGGGAAGTCCCTGACCTTCCAGCTTCCCTCGAAGCTGCTGCCGGGCACGGTCCTGGTCCTCTCTCCGCTGATCAGCCTCATGAAGGACCAGGTGGACGCCCTCCGGGAGCTGGGGTTCCGGGCCGCCGCCATCAACTCGAGCCTGCCGTGGGACGAGCGCCGCCGCCGGGTGGAGGCCTTCCAGGCCGGAGAGTACGAGCTGGTCTACCTGGCGCCCGAGGCCCTCGAGGGCCGGCTCCGGGAGGCCGTGGGTCGGGCCCCCCTCTCCCTGCTGGTGGTGGACGAGGCCCACTGCATCAGCCAGTGGGGCCACGACTTCCGGCCGGCCTACCGCCGGCTCCGGGGGCTCAAGGAGGAGCTGGACGGGATCCCGGTGCTGGCCCTGACCGCCACCGCCACGAACCGGGTGGCCCGGGACATCCTCCGGCAGCTCGGCATGAGCGAGCCGAAGGGCTTCAAGGGGTCGTTCTTCCGCCCGAACCTCCGGATCCACGTGCGGAAGAAGGGCCAGGGCGGCGACACCCGCCGGGAGATCCTGGCCCTGGTCCGGGAGCGGGACGGGGAGAGCGGCATCGTCTACTGCCTCTCCCGCCGCTCCGTGGAGCAGACCGCCGACTTCCTGGCCGATCACGGCGTGCGGGCCCGCCCCTACCACGCCGGCATGTCCGACGAGGCGCGGCAGGCGAACCAGGAGGCGTTCCAGCTCGACGAGGCGGACGTGATCGTCGCCACCATCGCCTTCGGCATGGGCATCGACAAGTCGAACGTGCGCTTCGTCATCCACCGGGACATGCCGAAGGACGTGGAGTCGTGGTATCAGGAGATGGGTCGGGCCGGCCGGGACGGGCTCCCCTCGGACTGCTTCCTCTTCTATTCCTGGGCCGACGTGAAGCTGCACGACCGCTTCCTCCGGGACGTGGAGGACGAGGGGCTTCGGCTGCGGAAGAAGCGCTCGACCCGGGCGCTCTTCCGGATGGTGGAGCGGGAGGAGTGCCGCCACCGCCAGATCCTGGCCCACTTCGACGAGGAGCTGGAGGCGTGCGCCGACGCCTGCGACGTCTGCCGGGGCGTGTCGGTGGAGGAGATGGCGGCCCGGGCGATGGTGGCCGCGGGCGGCTCGTCCCGTCGGAGCGGTGGCGGCCGACCGGAGGCCCGGAGCCGGGTGGCCGAGGGAGGCGGGACGGGAACCCCGAGCGAGGACGACGAAGCGCTCTTCCAGCGCCTCCGGGCGCTCAGGAAGCGACTCGCCGACGAGCGGGGCGTGCCGGCCTACATCGTCTTCAGCGACAAGGTGCTCCGGGGCATGTGCGAGGCGCGCCCGTCGACGCCGGCCGAGATGCTCCGGATCTCGGGGGTCGGGCCGGTGAAGCTGGAGCGCTACGGCCGGGACTTCCTGGACGCCATCGCCGACCATGACGGCTGAGTCTGCCACCGGACGATGAGCGCCGCGCCCGTGCCCCCGGACCTTCCCGACCTCCCGGTCACCGACGTCCTCGACGAGCTCCGGGGGGCCCTGGACCGGGAGCGGTCGG
>CAZMPV010000048.1:0-1086 GCA_964567985.1 uncultured Gemmatimonadaceae bacterium | reverse complement strand
GATCCGGATCTCCGGCGTGGGGCCGGTGAAGCTCGAGCGCTACGGACGGGACTTCCTGGACGCCATCGCCGAGCATGAGGCCTGACCCCACCTCCGCCCCCGGGCCCGGTGACCTTCCCGACCTCCCGGTCACCGACGTCCTCGACGAGCTCCGGGCGGCCCTCGACGAGGAGGGCTCCGGGGTCCTGGTCGCGCCCCCGGGCGCCGGGAAGACGACGCTGGTGCCCCTGGTGCTCCTGGACCGGCCGTGGCTCGGAGAGCGGAAGATCCTGGTCCTCGAGCCCCGCCGCCTGGCGGCCCGGGCGGCCGCCGACCGGATGGCCCACCTCCTGGGCGAGGACGGAGCCGGCGGAACGGTCGGCTACCGGATCCGCATGGACACCCGGGTCGGCCCGGAGACCCGGATCGAGGTGGTCACCGAGGGCGTCCTCACCCGGATGCTCCAGTCCGACCCCTCCCTGGACGAGATCGGCGTCGTCCTCTTCGACGAGTTCCACGAGCGCTCCCTCCACGCGGACCTGGGGCTCGCCCTCACCCTCCAGGCCCGGAGCCTCATGCGGGAGGATCTCCGCATTCTCGTGATGTCGGCCACCCTGGACCCCGCGCCGGTGGCCGAGCTCCTGGGTGGGGCGTCGGTGGTGGAGAGCACGGGAAAGGAGTACCCGGTGGAGACCCGCTTTCGGGACCGGCCCGTGGACGGCTGGATCGAGCCCCCGGTGGTCCGGACGGTGCTCGAGGCCCTCGAGAAGGAGGTCGGGGACGTCCTGGTCTTCCTGCCCGGCGCCGGCGAGATCCGTCGGACCGCCGACCGCCTGGACGAAGCGGAGCTGCCCGCCTCGGTCGAGGTCCATCCCCTCTTCGGCAACCTGCCCCGCCGGGAGCAGGACCGGGCCATCGAGCCGAGCCCCGAAGGGAGGCGAAAGGTCGTCCTCGCCACCTCCATCGCCGAGACATCCCTGACGATCGAGGGGGTCCGGGTGGTGGTGGACAGCGGGCAGATGCGGGTGCCCCGCTTCGATCCGAACACCGGGATGACCCGCCTCGAGACCGTGCGGGTCACCCGGGACGCGGCGGACCAGCGGAGGG
>CAZMPV010000047.1:0-12825 GCA_964567985.1 uncultured Gemmatimonadaceae bacterium | reverse complement strand
CCCGACCCGGCCGCGCCGGTCGTGCTGCCACACCAGGAAGAGGATCGAGCCCGGCCGGTACTCCCACCTGACGACCGCCGTCCCCCGGACCGATCGGAGGTTGAAGTCCCGCTCCTCGAACGAGAAGTCCGACGCGCCGTCTCCGTCGAAGTCCAGGTGACGGACGCCGTCGACGACGCACGTGCGGCCGCCGACGCACTCGACGTCGCCGCCCTCCTCGACGCTTCGACCCTCTGGGAAGCGGTCGAACTCGTAGGTCGAGGGGTGGGCGAGCTGCTTGATCGAAGCGAAGTCCACGGCCGAGACAAGGGGCTGTGCGAAGACCTGGAGACTCAGCTCCGGAGAAAAGGTGACGTTCACCCGGGTCTCCAGGGAGAGCTGGGTCCGCTCGAGGTCGGCGAAGAGGTACCGGTCTCCGTAGGTCGGCGCGTGGCCCGCGTCCTTCGCGGTCGCCACGTACTGGGCGGCGCTCGTCTCGTCACGGAACTGGGGCCGGAGCTGAATCTGCCAGTTCGGCGCCGGGCGCAGGAAGAGCTCCAGGCCCAGGTTCCACCGGCGTCCCGCGTCGAGGCCGAGCTCCGTGTACTGGACGTTGGGGCCCACGCTCACCGGCTGCCGGTCGTCGGTGCTTCCCCGGAGCTCCACGGAGAGCTCGGACGGCCGGGTCATGAGGGGGCCGCCCCGGGTCAGGGAGGCGCTCAGGCTCTCGGGCTGGTAGCCGAGCTCGGGGCTCAGCCACGAGTTGTCGGTGAACTGCATCCAGAGGTCCACGTTCACCCGTCCGTCCTGGTACGACCGGCCCCACTGATCCGCCGAGAAGGGATCGTCCAGGAGGGTGTGCCGCAGGTTGTGGAAGGTGAACGCCGACACCCACCAGGTGCGGAGGATCGTGCCCGGCTCGATGTCCTGGTAGCGGACCCGGGCGCCCCCGTCGAGGCGCGCCCGCTCGGTGTTGAAACCGATGTCGTTGGCGGCGAAGCCCGGGCTGATCTCGGCCATCCAGACGCCCCACGTCCAGTGCTCGGCGCTCTGGCGGTTGAGCTCCAGGCGCCAGTTGGAGCCGGTCATGGACGTCCGCGTCGAATCGAGCTCCACCCGCTCGGCGTCCGGCCGCTGGAAGTAGTGCTGGGGATCGGTCTGGATCCGCAGGATCGCCTCCCTGGAGCCACGGACGTGGGTCCCGGCGTAGTAGCCCGAGAGCGACCAGCGCCGGTCGTTCGGCCCGCCCCACTGGTGCTCGAAGTCCAGCCCCCCGCTGAACGCCCGGTCCGTCAGGTGGTCGAGGCGGCCGTCGGCGGGAAGCCGACGCTCGACGCCGGTGAAGATCCCGCCGATCGTCGTCGCCCCGTCCCGGAAGTCCTGCTGCACCCGGGCCACCCCGTAGCCCGTGCGAGGCTCCACCACCGACTCACGGGTGCGACCGGTCTCCGAGAAGTGCGCCCGACCGCGCTCCTCGCCGGTCACCGCGGTCAGGGCCCCCACCGAGAGCCCTTCCTGGGTCCGGCCGGTGAACTTGGCCGCCCCCAGGATGTTCGTCCGGTCGGGGACGTCCGAGAAGCTGGCCGAATCCGGGACCCTTCCCTGGGGGGCCCGCCCGATGCGCCGGCTGAAGAAGAGCCGGCTGCTCCGACCCGACATGTCGAAGTCGAAGATCTGGGCGTCCTGGACGAAGAAGGGCCGCTTCTCCGGGAAGAAGGTCTCGAAGGCGGTCAGGTTCACCACCGCCGGATCGGCCTCGACCTGCCCGAAGTCCGGATTGACCGCGGCGTCCAGGGTGAACGCCGAGCCGACGCCGTAGCTGACGTTCAGGCCGCTCCGGCCGCTGAGCTCCCGCTCGGAGAGGAGTGGATTGCGGGAATCGACCGGCCGGAGCGTGACCTGGCCGACCGCGTACGGCTCGACCTCGAAGCGGCCCTGGGTCTCCTCGAAGCGGAGGCCGGCGAGGCGTCCCCACTGGTTCACGGTCCCCTGGACCGTCCGGGACTCCAGGGACCAGAAGCTGGTCGAGTTCGACGCCAGCCGGCGCCGGGCGAAGTTGACGCCCCACTCCTGGGATCCCGGCCTCGACTCGTAGCGGATCTGGGAGAGGGGAATCCGGAGCTCGGCCGTCCACCCGGCCGAGTCGACCGAAGTGGCCGACTCCCAGACCGCGTCCCAGTTCACGCCCCCGTCACCGTCCGGTCCGCCGCCACCGCGCCGGTTGCTCCCCCCGCCGGTCACGTAGGCGTCCCGCTCCACCCCGGAGACACCCACCCGGAAGACGTAGCCGGTCTGCTGGTCCAGGTTCGGATCCAGGGAGATCTCGAAGTGGTCGTACTGCCCCTCCTCGTCCCGGCGCACGAGCTGATCGGCGATCGCCGACCGATCGGGCTCGTGCATCCGGGCCCCGACGTAGAGGCTCTCCGAGTCGTAGAGGATCCGGACCTCGGTGGGCTGGGCGGGCGCGGCGCCCTCGGTGGGCCGGCCCTGGACGAAGTCGGTGGCGACCCGGGCACCGTCCCAGGCGGCCTCGTCGAGGCGGCCGTCGATCTCGATGGACCCGGAGGTCCGGGCCGCCTCGACGGTGGGGCGCTCGGCGGGGGCTCGGGCGGTCGTCTGGGCGGGGGCGGGGGGAGGGGAGACCGCGCTCAGCAAGGCCACGCCGCCAAGAGCCGCCAGAATTTCGGCCGTGCCTGGACGCGGAATGGTCATCGGTCTGGCGTGGCCTCCCGGCTCGAGCGCGAGACTGGCGCGACGGACGTTCTCTCGGGGCTCGATTACTGCCAACCGGGCACGGCGATGAATGTTCCGGGCGGGTCCGGAGAGAGGGCCCGCCCTGCGGAAGCCGACTCAGTGGGGAGTACCGCCCGCCCCGAGCGAGCTCTGGAGTTGCCCCACTTTGGCGGAACGGAAGGCCTCCGGGAAGCAGCAGGGGGGGCGGGCCGAATCGGCCCGCCCCCCCTCCTTCGTCCAACTTCTGCCGCGCGCGAAGCGATCGCGCCGATCCGCTACGACCTCACTTGATCGTGACCTTCATGTACTCCAGGAAGCCGGGCCACTGGGTGTTGCCCTGGGCGCCGCTGCCGAGTCGAAGGGTGAGGAAGAAGCCAGCCATATCGCTCGCCGCGACCTCGAGATCGATGAATTCGCCTTCAGCGGTGCCGCAGCCCTTCTTCCCGGTCTTCGTGCACGTGTCTCCCGTCGTCAGCGGGTGCGACATCTCGTAGACCGTCACGTCACCCTGGGTGTTGTCGAAGGTTGCGACGGTCTGGTTGCCACCACCGAACTCGTCGTCATTCTGCCCGCAGCTCGACTGGCCCGAGTCCGCACACTTCTCGTCGATGAACTTGTCGGTGGGACCGGCGTCGGGCTCGAACTCCCAGACGTCGTCGGCGAGGTCCCGGCTTCCTGTCTGGCTCTCGCCTTCCTCGAGGCCGACGACATCGTCACCGTCGCTGTCCCACTCGAAGCGGAGCGCGTTCTCGCGGTCCGTCCCGGGCACGCTCACCGCCAGGTGGAAGTTCTCGTCGTCGTTCATCCAGAAGAGCGTGGCATCGACGGTGGAGCCACCGGAGAGGTTCACCGGGAACGTCGTCGAGTTGGCGCAGGTCCACTCCCCCTCGGCCAGCGTGCCGTCGACCGTCGGAGTGCCGCGGCCCTGGATACAGCCAAAGACGGTGAAGGGGAGGCGGGTGCCGTCTGGGATGACCTCCACGCCTCCATCGAGTGCGGTATTGTTCGGTTGGAAGGGGTCGAAGATGTCCCGGGGACCGTTACACCTCCAATCCTCGCCCGTATCGGGATTGATGCACCCCGTCTCCCGCTCGTCGGCGATCCCGTGGCCGGTGGCGTGGAAGACGTTGTCGCCCTCGGTCTCGGAGAGCGTTACCGTCGTCTCGGAGATCCCGCTCTCGGTCGTCGACACCGGCGAGGTCTCCACCGTGGCATCCCCTCCCGGAGAGCTGATCACCTCCCAGCCCACGCGGGCTCCGAGGACCGGATCCCCGTTCAGGTCGGTCACCTTGGCCCGAAGAGTGAAGGGCTCCCCCGCCAATCCCGTCTGGAAGTCGTCGTCCGGGTTCTCGTACTCGAACTTGGCAGGCAGCGCCAGCTTGAAGAAGCTGTTCAGGTCGAATCCTTCGCCTCCGCCGCCCTGGTCCAGGGCCACGAGCCGCTGAGGCCGGAAGAGGGAGACGGCCCGCTCGCCGAGGGCCAGGGCCCGCCCCAGCAGTCCTTCCGGCGCCCCGGCGCTGGCCAGCCCTCCCGAGGTCGGCTCACCACAGGCGGGCGCCACCTCCGGCCACGCCTCCACCTGCGTGATGGGTCCAGTCGGATCCCCGCCCGTGCTGAAGTGGTGGACTTTGAGCAGATCCAACTGAGTCTCCGGAACGGCGAGCTCGGCTTCCAACGCCGCCTCGTCCACCTCCAAGCAGTACGAAAGGGTCGCAGGCTCAGTCAGCTCGATCGGGTCGGGCGGTGTGACCGTCTCGAGGCAGGGGCCGAAGGTGGGAAGATCGATGGCGGCGTCGACGTCAGCCTCCTCGTCCGCGCTGCACGGCTCGAACGCGAGGGCGAAGTCGGTTCCATCCTGCCCCGGGATGAAGAGCTGGACCGAGCTGGCCACGTCGTCCTGCTCGAGCGTCGCCTCCAGGTTGGCGTCCACGCCCTCGGCCACGAACTGAACCGCGCAGTTCCGAGTCGACGGACAGAACACGAAGTCTTCGATCCGGACCTTCACCGGGAGCGTCTGGCCGTAGTTGACCAGGCAGAACTCCTCGGTGCCATCGCAGCTCGCGGTGCTCGGCGAGTTGTCGATGTCCCGCCAGCCGAAGAGCCAGCGGGGCTGGCCGGGGAGGATGGGGTGATCGTCAGCGAACGTGGTGTTCAGCAGCTCGTCCCGATCGTCGACGGGGAATCCCACCCCCCAGACCTCGATCCGGTACTCCACGTCCTCGACGAGCTCATCCGTCTTCCAGTTGACCTTGTAGAGCTCGGTGTCCGCATCAAAGGTCATGGCGAGCCCGGTGTCGGATCCCGTCACCGCTGCGGTCACGTCGGTCAGGCAGCCGGTGTGGTCCTCGATGTTGTCCGGCGTGTCCGGGTCGTCCACGTCCACTGTCTCGCACACCCGCACGAACGGGACGAGCACCTCGTTCGCCGCCCCGTCGTCGAAGTTCTCGTCCCCGGGCTGCGGGGTCTCGGAGAGCGGCGACCCGAAGAAGAAGTCCGGATTGCCCCCCGTACTCCCGTCCGAGATGTCGAACTGCGGACGGGGTGTGTCCGGCGTGGTGGGGGGGGCGTCCTGGCAGGCGTAGAGGAGTGCAACGAAAAAAAGGCCGGTGAGGCCCTTGCTCAGCAGGGACAAATACCCTGGGACCGAGGAGGGACGAATACCGTGGACCGACATGACCGCCTCCGACGCGGGGGGGAACAACGGAGGTTGATGAGACGGACGACCGTCCGGCCTCCGCCCATTAGCCTCAGGAAGAGGACAGCAACGCCAATTTCAAGCTTTCAGCCCGGATCCGGCACGCCGCCGCACCAACCCAGAGCGCGAATTATTTCCATTTATCCTCATCGGCCCTCGCTGCGGGCGGATGATCGAATTCCCTGTTCCTTTTTTTTGGCACACCAAACATTCGGCGAATGAACATTCAATCCGCCCGTCTCGTGGGCGTCACCGCAGCGTCACACATCTTTCCACGACCGGTGGATGGGAAGTCGGGAGGCACTCGCGTGGAGGGGCCGGGCGGGGCTTGATCTTCGTCAGTGGGCCTGGCTGACTCGAGCCAGCGACCCCACGCTCATCAGGCCAGCCCGAGAACCCGGGGAAACCGAGAATCTTCAGCGATCACGCGGCGAATCGCGTCACCTTGCCGGGTTCCCTTTCACGCCATACCGCAGCCTGCAGGGATCAACCTGAATCCTGCATGGGCCTCAAAAAGAGGGCGTTGCCGAGCCGTATGTCGACACGTCGACGAGGACCGCGGTCTGGCGACCTTGAAGAGGGCGGCGTTTCGCCGAGCGCGTCAGACGACGGACAACAGCGGAGGTGCCCGTCCGAGGCGCCGGAGTCCACGGAGAAGATCCTGGCGCACGGGCTCGGTTCGGAGCAGCGGCAGGTAGAGCTTCCGGGCGGGTCGCCGGGCGAAATCACGACCCCGGGGCCGCCACTCCGCCGAACCCCGGGTGGTCCCGCAGCGGCCTCCACCACCAGTGGAGATCTCCCTCGACCTCGATGAAGGAGTGGTGGGGGTTGGCGGCCACGTAGCGTCTGAGGCGTTGGACCGCCTCGTCCTCGTCCCCCAGCATGGTCCGCATGATCGCCTCGTAGCCGTAGAGCTCCTGGTCGGGGTCCACCTCCGGGCCGACTCGGGCATCGACCAGGACGCTACGGGCGCTGTCAGGCATGTTCGCCCGGGCCAGCACCCCGCCGACGATCATCTTCGCGATGCGGTGCTGAAGGGGCCCTCGATCCGGCGGGGTCAGAGAGTCGACCCGAGACAGAAGTTCCCACGCGGCCTCGGGTTCGGGGTCGTCCGTGGGCGCGATCATCATCCAGAGCTGGCACTCCTTGAAGCGGGGATCTCCAGGAAAGCGCACGGCGGCCTCATTGCACGTGCGCCGCGCTTCGGAGAACTGGCCCAGGTCGTAGTGGGACCAGAAGAGGCGGTCGAAGGTGTTGTCGGCGTTGGCCAGATAGGCGTCGGCCTGGACGGCCTGGCGGGCGGCCAGCGCCGCCGAGATCCGGTCCTTCCGCTCGTAGTACAGGCGGCTGAGGGTATTGTGCGCGCTCGCCAGGGAAGGGTCGAGCTCAACGGCTCTCTCAAGGTCCTCCTGGGCCCGGTCCAGTAGCCCCGCTCGCTCCTCCGGCGTGGGGTTCACGTTCAGGAACCAGTGGAAGTAGTGGAGGGTTCCCCGGGCCTCCCACGCCTCGGCATTGTCGGAGGCCTTCTCGATCGCGCGGTTGGCCAGGACCACCCCGTCCCGGACGGCCGCCTCCGCATCGGCGGTGGAGTGGGCCCACACCCCGCGCCGGAGCGCGATCTCCGCTCGGGCCACCGTGGGCTCCGCCCAGTCCTCGTCGAGGGCCTCCGACCTCCGCAACAGCGAATCGGCCCGGGCCAGGAGGCTTTGGGCCCGGTCGGGATCCGTCCGGCGCGCCTCCTCGGCCTCCTTGCGGAAGCGCTCCGCCCGCAACAGGTGCGTCCAGGCGTCGACGCTCTCCGTCCCCGCTCGGCGCACACGAACCCGCACCTCCTCGCCAAGCCGGGACCGCAGGAACCGGCCAGCCCGCTGGACCACCGAATCCCGGACCGCAAACAGGTCTCCGGTCGGCAGCGTGAAGCCGGTCCGCTCGATGTCCGCGCCGCTCACCGCGTCGAGCAGCCGCACGTTCACCCTCAGGCGATCGCCCTCCCGCTCCACGCTCCCGTCGATCACGCTGCCGGCGCCCAGGGCGCGGCCGACGCTGTCGGAAGGGAGGCTCCGGTCCCGATACTGTGCCACGGCGTTCCGAGAGAGCACGTCCAGGGGCTGAACCCGGGAGAGCTCCCCGATGAGATCCTCCGTAAGTCCATCCGCTACATGGGCGAGGTCGCCTTCGCCGCCGGTCCGGTCCTCGAAGTAGAGGACCGCTACACGACGGGGATCGTGTTCAGAGTTGAACGCTTCGGCGACGGCTCTCTCCTGCGGCCGGTAGTTGTTCACCACCGCCACGGCGCTTCCGGCGGTTCCGAGGAAGACCAACGCCAGGAGGACCACCTCGATCAGGGTGAACTTCTGGTGTCCTTTCTCCCCGTGATACCATCCCAGGATCAGGGCGACCGGGATTCCCGCAGCGTATACCAGGAGGGCGAGACGATAGGCCAGCTCCGGAATCACCGCCCGGTCGGCCAGTTGGTCCACGACGGCCAGGGCTACCCAGCCGGCTGCGAGGTAGCTCAGCAGCCACTGGGTGATCCGGCGTTTCTTGAGCTCCTCCAATAAACTGATCAAGGGAGAAGGCCCTCCGGAACCGTCGAGTCGCCGAGGGTGGGAAGGGCGCAGCGCCGCCCAGGAAGGATACGGTAGAGAACGTGCAAGCCCGGGTCGAGGAGTGTCAAGCGCGAAAACCTGCCGGTCACCGCCCGGTGGTGGGCGGCCACTCCTCCTTCGAACGCTCCCCGTAGCTCAGCCACCGGTTGAGCTGCCGGAGGTACACCCCTAGTGGGGGGGACAGCCAGGCTCAGGAAACCGCTCACCAGGAGGAGCGCGCCCAGGCTCCCCGTGGTCGTGAAGCACCTCCCATCTCGTGTACCCGAGGCCTACCTCGTAACCCCTTGATTTTGTTGCATATGCGAGATAGCGGGCCTTCTTCCACCGATGCTGCGATATCAGGTCACCGGGATCTGCATGGCACGCAAACCTCAACATGGAGAGTTACATGAAGAGCCCTCCCCGGAGCTCCGAAGAGGGATATTCTCTAACCCTATGACATGATCAGGGTTAGCGGAGTGGGCGCTGCTGGACTCGAACCAGCGACCTCCTGCTTGTAAGGCAGGCGCTCTAACCAGGCTGAGCTAAGCGCCCGTCACCGGGCGTTGGAAGCGGGGGACGTCCCCCGGAAAACGGGGCGGGGTGCGGCTACAGGATGATGGCCAGCGGCATGAGGACCGCGTAGCCCAGGACCAGGAGCATGGGCGCCGCGGTGACCGAGCCGTCGGCCAGTAGCCAGTAGCCCAGGGCGATGGCCACCAGGCCCGCCACGGCGAGGATTCCGTTGATCCGGGAGAACTGGAGGGCCCGGCCGGCGGAGCCGGAGCCGTCGTCGCTGGAGGCTTGATCGGTCATGGCGTCCTGACGCTAGGCGATGCCCGGAGGCGGGTCAAGAGATCTCGTGGGACTCCAGGAGCTCCTCGAGGCGCTCCCCGGAGACCTCCAGGAGGCGCGCCGCGTCCGCCCGGTTCCCGTCGCACCTCTCGAGCACCCGCCGGAGATGGCGGCCGACGGCGGCCTCCAGGGAGAGGTCCTCCGGAGCCCCGGTCTCCGGGGTGCCGGAGCCGAGGCTCAGGTGGTCGGCCCGGATCACGCCCCCCCGGGCCAGGATCGCCGCCCGGGTCAGGGCGTTCTCCAGCTCCCGGACGTTTCCCGGCCAGTGGTAGGCACGGAGCGCCTCCATGGCGCCCTCCGAGATCCGGCGGACGTCCTGGTGGATGTCCTCCTGGATCCGCCCCAGGAGGTGCTCGGCCAGGGCCGGGATGTCGTCCTTTCGCTCCCGGAGAGGGGGGACCCCGATCTCCACGACCTTGAGGCGGAAGTAGAGGTCCTCCCGGAATGCGCCGGCCTCGACCAGCTCCTCCATGGGCCGGTGGGTGGCGGCGATGACCCGGGCCTCGGTGGTCAGGGGCTCCTCGCTGCCGACCGGATAGAAGGTCCGCTCCTGGAGGACCCGGAGGAGCTTGGTCTGGAAGTCTCCGGAGGTGTCGCCGATCTCGTCCAGGAAGATCGTCCCGCTGCCGGCCATCTGAAAGTAGCCCTTCCGGCTCCGCTGCGCCCCGGTGAAGGCCCCCTTCACGTGGCCGAAGAGCTCGCTCTCCAGCAGGGTGTCCGAGAGGGCCGTGCAGTTCACGGCGATGAAGGGGGCGTCGGCGTGGGCCGAGTTCTCGTGAACCGCCCGGGCGATCCGCTCCTTCCCCGTCCCGGTCTCGCCCCTGACCAGCACCGTGGCCCGATTCCGGGCCAGGACCCCGATCGTCTTGTAGATGTCGATCATCCGGGGGTCGCTGCCCACCAGGAGCGGCTCCTCGCCCTCTTCCCCGTCTTCCTCGACCACCGTCGCTCCCGTCTCGGCCCGGAGCGCCTGCTCCTCGAGACAGCTCCGGACCGTGCTCTCCAGGGCCTCGAGCGCGATCGGCTTGACCAGGTAGTCGAAGGCCCCGGCCTTCATGGCGGTGATCGCCGAATCCATGTCCTCGTGGCCCGTCATGACCACGACGTCCACGTCGTCCAGGTCGGAGCGGACCTTCTCGAGGAGCTCCAGCCCGCTCATCCCGGGCAGCATGATGTCGGTCACCACGACGGCCGGGTCGGCCTTCCGGATCCGGGAGAGGGCCGCCTCCGCGTCGTCGGCGGTGGAGACGTCGAAACCGACGTGGGTCAGCTTGTCCGCGACGATCCGGAGGTGGTCCGGATCGTCGTCCACGACCAGGATTCGCTCGCTCATCTCGCGGTCTCGTCTTTCGCTTCGCTGGAGGGAAGAGTGGGACCCCGCTGGACCGGACCGGGTTCCTCGTCTTCTCCCCCGCTCCACGTCCAGAACGCCGGGCTCTCCGGCGGCTCGGTGGCCCGGAGGCGGGCCATCTCCCGGCGCTGGCGACGGCGCCGGATCCAGAACAGGACCAGGAGCGCGAGCGCCAGGAAGAGCCAGAAGACCGCGGACCGGGAGAGGACGAAGAGCCAGCCGTAGCGGTCCTTCACGTACTCCTGCCAGTCCTCCTCGAACTGCCCGGGCGTGACCCCGTACACCCGGCGGAGCGCCGTGGAGAAGCTCCGCTCCTCTCTCCAGCGCTCCAGGAGGAGCTCGACGCCCCGCTCGCCGCTGGTCCGGATCAGGTATTCGAAGGCGGTCCCGGCGAGCATGTACGCGAGCTGGGCCTGACTCCGGTCCCGAGGCCAGGCCAGGCTCACCGAGTCCATGTCCGGCAGCGCGCCCCGGGCCAGGGCGACCCGGAGCTGCCAGCCCTGCTCGGCGTCCCAGCCCCCCGAGGCCCACTCGGCGTAGCCCTCGTCGAACCACCGGGGTATCCGGAGTCCCTGGAGCCACTGGTGGAGCCCCAGGTGGGCCCATTCGTGCCGCAGGGTCCGGGCCTCGCTCCAGCCGGAGCTCCCCCGCTCGGAGAAGGCGGGCATGACGATGGTCCGGAGCCCCGGCACGGCGACTCCCGCGCCCCACTCGGGGATCCGGCCTCCGGTCAGCGAGTCGAAGGCGGCCTCGTCGGGCGCCAGATAGACCCGGACGCTGTCCGGCACCGACGGCGGCAGCGCCGGGAGCGGGGGCTGCCCCGCCAGGAAGCTCAGCGTCCGGGCCGCCCGGGCCGAGTCGCCGGGTGTGTAGTGGACGGTCACCCGTCCGTCCGGATCCGTCATCTGCCTGTATCGGGCGTCGGGAGGCGTCTCCCCGGCGCGTTGCGCCGCCGCCGCGACGGGCACGAAGGCGAAGAGGAAGAAGGCGAAGAGTCTACGCATGATTCGGTGCCGACACCCCGGGCTCCGGGCCGGCGGGAGACCGAGGGAGAGGGGCCGGGAGCCGGGACGCTACCGGCCGGGAGCCGACTTGAGGGCCTCGAGGCGGTCCCGGACGGACTCGTTTCCCGGATTGATCTCGAGGGCCCGCTGCCAGAGGAGCATGGCCAGGTCCCGGTCGTCCTCGTCGTAGGCGATCTCGCCCAGACGATGATAGACGTCGTCTCCCAGCCGGGGCGCGATCTTCACGGCCCGCTCGTAGTGGGCCCGTGCGCTGGCCTGGTCGCCGCGCTCGTAGGCCTGGTCCCCGAGATTCTTGTGGGCCTGGGCCGGGGTCGGATCGTCGGAGGAGACGGCCCGGAGGAAGAAGGCTTCGGCGGCGTCGAGCTCGCCCTGCTCTTCGAGGACCGCCGCCGTGTTGACCAGGACCGCCGGGTGCTCGGGATAGTGGGAGAGGCCCTCCCGGCCGAGCTCGGCGGCCCGGTCCAGCCTGCCGTCCATCCCCGACGCGAGGACCGCGTAGGAGTAGAAGATCGGCGGCGGAGTCTCGTCGCCGCTCTTCTTCCGGTACCGCTCGAAGGTGCTCCGGGCGTCGTCGGAGCGGCCGGCCTTGAGCTGGACGATCGCCCGATTCAACAGGGCGTCCCGGTCCCCGGGCCGGGCGGCCTCGGCGTCCACCAGGGACTGCACCGCCTCGTCGAAGCGCCCCAGCTTCTCCAGGGCCAGGGCCCGGTTCCGCAGGAAGGCGTAGCTCCGCTCCGCCTCGTCGGGCACCGCGTCGAAGTTCTCGAGGGCGTCTTCGTACTTGCCGGCCTTCAGGGCGATCAGCCCCAGGCGCATGCGGGCTCTGGCGTGTCCCGGCTCCGACTTCAAAGCCTTCTGATACTCCCGGACCGCGTCCTCCATCATGCCCGAGCGGTAGAAGGCCTCCGCCAGGTTCAGGTGCTGGGCGACGCTCCCCCCGCCCTCGGCCTCGGCCTCCTCGGCGGCCCGCTTCCCGGTCTGGCTCACGAAGCCGGGCTGGATCAGCTCGAAGAGCGCCTTCATGGCGTCGAACTCCACCAGCCCAGATTCCTCGACCACGTCCCCCACCGTCCGCTCCCCGTCCAGGAGGGGAAGGACCTTCTTCTGGGCGTTGCTCAGCTCGACGTCGTCTTCCTGCCTCGGATCCCGCTCCACGGTGAAGACGAGGTCCATGGAGGGGATCTTCTTCTCGATGAGGCTGAGCTCGTCCACCCGCCGGGCTCCCTCCATGAGGAGGGTGTCGGCGTTGATGTTGACCAGGAAGGCCCCCTCCTGGTCCGGCTTCTGGTCGGGCTCGAAGTGGAAGCTGCCCTTCTCCCAGCTGAAGAGGTGGTAGACCGCTTCCTCGATCTGGGTCTGAATCCACCGCTGGAGCTCCTCCTCGGTGAGAGCGCCGGCGTCCACCAAAATCTCTCCGAGCCGGTCCCCCGGCCGCTGGCCCTGCTCCTTCATGGCGGACGAGAGCTCCTCCCGGGTGATGACGTCGTTTCTCACAAGGAGCTCGCCCAGGCGATCCGGCCGGTTGAGGACCGAGGCGTAGATCACCTTCCCCTTCTCGAAGTAGACGTAGCCGAAGTTCGACCGGTCCGTGACGCTCAG
>CAZMPV010000046.1:0-12889 GCA_964567985.1 uncultured Gemmatimonadaceae bacterium | reverse complement strand
AGAAGATCGCCCTCAACGAGGACTACTTCGTCGAGCGGAACCTCTACCCGAACGTGGACTTCTACTCGGGCATCATCTACCAGGCGATGGGCTTCCCGGTGGAGATGTTCCCGGTTCTCTTCGCGATCCCGCGGAGCGTGGGATGGCTCGCCCAGTGGCAGGAGATGCTCGAGGATCCGGAGCAGAAGATCGCCCGGCCCCGGCAGGTCTACACCGGCGAGAAGCACCGGGACTTCGTCCCCGTGGAGGAGCGGGGCTGAGGCGGCTCCGGGATCGGAGAGCGCAGACGCCCCGAGGCCGGCGCCGTGCGGTACGAGCCGATCGACCTGGAGCTGATCGGGCTCCCGGGTGCGATCTCCACCTACCTTCTCTTCGGCGGCGAGCCCGCCCTGGTGGACCCGGGCCCGTCCACGACCCTGGACGCCCTGCGCCGTGGGGTGGAGGACCGGGGGCTCGAGCTCGGCGACCTCCGTCACGTCATCCTGACCCACATCCACCTGGACCACGCCGGCGTGACCGGACACCTGGTCCGGGAGGTCCCGGAGCTGGCCGTCCACGTCCATCCCGACGGCGCGGCTCACCTGGCGGATCCGGAGCGCCTCGTCGCCTCCACCCGGAGGACCTTCGGCGAGGATCACGACCGGCTCTGGGGCGGGGTGGTGCCCGTTCCCGAGGAGCGCATCCGACCGGTGGACCCCGGCGACGGCGGGCCGCTTCCGCACCTGCGCGCGATCCACACCCCGGGGCACATCGCCCATCACCTGGCGTACCTGGACCGGGAGACCGGGACGCTCTTCGCCGGGGACAGCCTGGGCATCATCCTCTCCGAGAGCGCCCCGACCCACCCGCCGACGCCGCCTCCGAGCCTCGATCTGGACGCGTGGTTCGGGACGCTCGAGCGCCTGGAGCGCGTCGCGCCGGCCCGGGCGGCCGTGGCCCACTTCGGTGTGCACGGCCGGGTCGGGGACCGGATCCGTCAGCTCCGGGACGGCCTCCGTGACGTCCGGGAGCGGGTCAGGGCGGCGATGAACGGGGGCGACGAGCGGGACGCCGAGCGCTACGAGGACGAGGTGCGCCGGCTCCAGGGCCGGTTTCTCCCCGGGGACCGGGCCGACCGGTACTTCTCCGTCTTCGGGGCGGCCACCGACTGGCGGGGCGTGAAGTTCTACCTGGAGAGGCGGGGCGATGACTGAAGAGCGGCGGCGGGGAACGGGTGCCCGGGGCCTGACGGTCGCGAGCCTGGCCGCCGCGGTCCTCCTCTTCGGTGGTGGTCCGGGGCTCGTGCCCGAGGGCCTCGCCGCCCAGGAGCCGTCGGGGAGCGAGCGGGAGATCCGGCGGCCGATTCCCGAGCCGGTGGTGGCGCCCCGCTTCTTCCGCAACGCCCTCCGGGCCGGGACCCGGAGCCAGGACGGGCGTCCGGGCCCCGGGTACTGGCAGCAGGAAGCGAGCTACGAGATCGACGCCCGCCTGGATCCGGCCACCGCGCGCCTCCGGGGCTCCGAGGTGGTCCATTACCGGAACCGCTCGCCGGATTCCCTCAGGGTTCTGGTCATGCACCTGCACCAGAACCTCCACCGGAAGGGCACGGTCCGGAACGAGCCGCAGGAGATCACCGGCGGGGTCGACCTGGACCGGGTCGCCGTGAACGGGACCGTCCTGCACCCCCGGGGGATGGGACCCGGACCCTCCTACGAAGTGAACGCCACGCTCCTCGTCCTCCACCCGGAGCGTCCCGTGGCCCCGGGCGACACGGCGGAGATCGCCGTGGACTGGGCCCTGACCCTGCCCCGGAGCGGTGCGGGTCGGATGGGCTGGAGCGAGAAGGAGCTCTACTTCGTAGCCTACTGGTTCCCGAAGATGGCGGTCTACGACGACCTCCGGGGGTGGGATGCCCAACCCTACCTCGGCAACGCCGAGTTCTACGACGGATTCGCCGACTACGACGTCTCGCTGACGGTGCCCGCGGGGTGGACGGTGATGGCCACCGGCGAGCTCCGGAACCCGGACGACGTCTGGACCCGGATGACCCGGGAGCGGCTGGAGCAGGCCGCCGGGGCCGACACGATCATCCCGGTGGCCGACCGGAGCGACCGGGAGCGGGGGACGGTCACCGCCGAGACCGGGACCGGGTACCTGACGTATCGCTATACCGCCGAGCGGGTCCGGGACTTCGCCTGGACGACCTCCGACGTCCAGAGCTGGTCGGCGACCAGCGCCGTGGTGCCCGACCGGGACGGGGACGGGAGCGACGACCGCGTGCTCATCCACTCCTTCTGGCGGCCGGACCGGGCCCCCCTCTGGGAGGATCAGGCCCTCTACGGGAAGCACGCCGTCGAGCACCACTCCCGCTACACCGGCTTCGCCTACCCCTGGTCCCACATGACCTCGGTGGAGGGGGCCGACATCATCGGCGGGGGCATGGAGTATCCCATGCTCACGGTCATGGGGCCCTATACGGGCCGGGCGGCCGAGGACCTCTACAACGTGACCTCCCACGAGATCGCGCACATGTGGATTCCGATGGTGGCGAGCACCAACGAGAAGCGCTACGCCTGGATGGACGAGGGATCCACCACCTTCCTCGAGGACCAGGGCCGGCCCGAGTACTGGCCCGGCACCGACGCCCACGCCGAGGAGATGCGGAGCTATCTCCGGGTCGCCCGGGCGGGCATCGAGGAGCCCCTCATGCGCCACGGCGACTACTATCCGCCCGGTCCCGGCTACGGGATCGCCTCGTATCCCAAGCCGGCGTCGCTGCTGGTCACCCTCCGGGCCCTCCTGGGCGAGGACGCCTTCCTCGACGGCTACCGGGGCTTCATCGACGACTGGGCGTACAAGCACCCCACGCCCTGGGACTTCTTCAACGCCTTCGAGCGGGCCGCCGACCGGGAGCTGGACTGGTTCTGGAGCGCCTTCTACTTCGAGACCTGGACCCTGGACCACGCCGTCGCCGGTGTCGAGCGGGAGGACGGCCGACCGGTGATCGTCGTCGAGGACCGGGGCTGGGCGCCCATGCCGGCCCGCCTCACCGTCGAGACGACCGAGGGCGGCACCCTCCATCGCACCGTGCCCGTGAGCCGCTGGCTCGCCGGCCACACCCGGGCCAGGGTCGCGCTCCCGGCGTCCGTGGGCGAGGTCGTCCGGGTCGAGCTCGAGCCCGAGGACCTCTTCCCGGACGTGAACCGGGGCAACGACGTCTGGACCAGGGAAGGGAGCGGTAGCGGGTCGCTGTAGTTCTTCAACAGGCTTCTAGAAAGCGGCGCGCTCAGCCCGGGGGCGACTCCCGGTCCTCGACGAGGGGCAGGTGGACGTCGAAGCGGGTTCCCCCGTCGGGCCCCGAGGAGATCTCGATGAAGCCACCGGCCCGGGTCACGATCCCGTAGACCGTGGAGAGGCCCAGCCCCGACCCCTCCTCCTTCGTCGTGAAGAACGGGTCGAAGATCTGCTCCCGGTGCTCCGCGGGGATGCCGGGGCCCGTGTCGGCCACGCTGACCCGGGCGTAGACGCCGCCCGGCTCGGCGTCGCCGACGGCGGCCTCCGGGGCTTCTCCGGTCAGCCGTTCGCTACCGATCGCCAGAGTGCCGGCCCCCTCCATGGCCTCCCGGGCGTTCACCGCGAGGTTGACCACGACCTGCTCGAAGTGCGTGGGATCGATGTGCACGGGAAGGGTCTCGTCTGCGAGGGTCAGCTCCAGGCGGACGCCCTCGCCCAGGAGCTGTTCCAGGAGGCTGGTCACGTCCCGGATCTGCTCGTTGACGTCCAGGACCACGGGATGAATCGTCTCCTTGCGGCTGAAGGTCAGGAGTTGCCGGACCAGGTCCCGGGCCCGTCCGGCGGCCCGGGTGACCTCGTCCAGGTCCTCCACGGCCCGATGGTCCTCGGAGAGCTCGGCACGGATCAGGTCGGCGTACCCGGTGATGGCGGTGAGGAGGTTGTTGAAGTCGTGGGCGATCCCGCCGGCCATCCGGCCCACGGCCTCGAGCTTCTGGGCCTGGATGAGTTGGTCCTGGAGATCCTTCCGCTCCTCGATCTCGGCCTGGAGCGCCCGGTTCGTCTCCTCGAGCTCCCGGGTGCGGTCGGCAACCCGCTCCTCCAGGCGGGCGTTCGCCGCCCGGAGGGCACGGCCGCGCTCCACCGTCCGGTAGCTCTGGACGGCGACCGCACCCAGGAGGAGAGCGATCAGCGCCTGGAACCACGCCTGGGCCCAGACGGGGTGCTCCACCACGAGCATCGCCGTGGCCGGGGTGGACTCGACGTTCAGATCCATGTCCCGGGCCCGTACCTGGAGGCGGTGCTCGCCACCGGAGAGGTCGAGGAGGGGGGCCTGAGTCCGTCGAGCGAAGGGCGACCACGGCTCGTCGTCCAGGCGATAGGAGAACTCCAGCAGGGCGGCCGGCGTGACCTTCCAGGCGTCGCTCCCGGACCAGGACGCCACCAGGTTTCCCGGGTGGGAGAGTCGGTCTGGAGGGTCGTCGATCACGGTCCGGGGGGCGGACCGGTCTCGCAGGATGCGCACGGTGAGAGCCCGCAGATTCGACTCCAGGCGATTGACCCGGAACGGCCGGTCCGGATCGGGCACGAGGACGCCGATCCGGGGGAGCTCGTCGGGCCCGCTCCGCAGAACGATCCGCCGGGACGAGGGGATCTCGCCGGGAAGGGCCTCGGGGGTCCAGGTCTCCCCGTCCCACCGGCTGAAGCCGGCCCGGGTCGCGACCCAGTGGACCCCGGCCGCCTCCTCGATCGCCACCACGCCGTCGCCCACGAGCCCGTCCTCGTGGGTGAAGCGGGTCCAGCCGGAGGCGTCCAGCCGGAAGAGCCCCTGGCCCCGGGTCCCGACCCAGAGGGCCCCGCCCCGGTCCCGGTAGAGCGCGACCACACGGCCTCCGAGCAGGGGTTCCGGACTCCGGACCCGGCCCCAGCCGTCGGCATCCCGCACGAAGAGCCCCTGGGGGCTGGCCGCCCACAGCCGCCCGTCGTCGGTCTCGGCGATTCCGTAGACCGGACCGGGTGGACCGGGGGGGCGGAGGTGCGTCCACGCGCCGTCCTTCACGTGGAGGAGGCCGCCGACCTGTCCCTGCTCCGCCTGTAAGTCCACGGCTGCCCCGAACCACATCCCTCCGTCCCGGGCGGCCGCGACGCTCCGGTAGTCCACCGACCACGACAGGGCCGGGAAGAGCCGTCGCTCCCACCGGTCCCCGTCGAGGCGGGCCACGGCCGCCACGCCGTCGTGGGAGCCGGCCGCCCAGATCGTGCCGTCGTCCTGGGCTCGAACCGCCACGGGCGTGCTCATCAGCCCGTCCTCGACGCCCCAGCGGGTCCAGCGGCCGTCCGCGTCGCGAACGACGCCTCCCTCGTCCGAGACGTACCAGCGCGTCCCGTCGGCCCGGATCTCCTGGATCAGCAGCCCCTCGAGCTCCTCCCAGCGGGTCGAGGCCCGGTCGACCCGCACCGCCTCCTGTCCCATGCCCCCGATCCAGAGGGCGCCCGTTTCGTCCTCCGCCACGACCGTAGGAGCAGTGGGAATGGGGAGGTTCGCGGTCTGATAGACCCGCCAGCGACCGCCGTCGTAGCGATGGACCACCCCGAGGCCCCCGACCCAGACCGTGCCGTCCTCGCTGACATGGACCGACGAATTCCGGTGGTTGCCCCCGATCCGGGTGAGGTCGAAGCTTCGCCACCGGCCCTCCTGGAAGCGAAAGAGCCCGGCGAGGGCGTTCGTGCTCGCGACCCAGATCGACCCGTCCGTTCCACGAGCCAGGTGTGGGTTGTGGCTCGTCGTCAGGCCTCGACGCTCGTCGTGGAGCGTCCACGCGGGAGCGCTCGTAAGCGGCCCGTCGATCTCCAGCACGCCCCCGTCCCGCAGGCCCAGCCAGAGCCGGTCCCCCTCGACGGGAAGGATGCTCCGGATCCGGATCAGACGGGTCGAGCCGTCGATCTCCTCGACGGGGACGTGAACCTCCCGGGCGTCGCCGTCGCCGGCGGGCTCGACCCGGGCGTGGAGGGTGTCGCCCCGGTCTCCTCTGAGCACGAGGCCGGGCCAGAGCGTGCGGTTCGTCGGGCCGAGAACCAGACGATCGCCGGGCTCGATCCCCAGGCGATCCGCGGGTCCGCCGGGAGCGACCGCGGCCACCCTCCGGGGAGTGGACGAGAGACCCGGAAACTCCCCCGCGGCGGTGGCGACGGCGATTCCGACGCCGACGCCCCAGGGACGCGGCGACAGATGCCGGTCCGGAATCGGTCGGATGTTCAGGCCCGGATAGAGGCGGGAGAGCGCCTCCGTCCCGGCGCTCGCCGTGAGCATGACGGGGGAGGAGCCGTCTCGGGAGACGTGGAGCGCGCCCCATTCGGTGGCGGCCCAGAGCGTTCCATCGGCGCTCCCGACCAGCTCCAGGACTGGGGTCGGGACCTGGCCGGGAGCCGGCCAGACCGGCCGCCATCGGTCGCTGTCGAGCCGGAAGAGCCCCCCGTTGGTCCCGGCGTAGACGCGGCCGTCCGACGCGACCAGGATGTCGTTCACCGACGGTCGCACCAGACCGTCGCTCTCGCTAAACTCCTTCCACTCGACTCCGTCGTAGCGGAGAACGCCGCCCCGGACTCCGAACCAGACGACGGGGCCGGGTCCGACGTCGATGCTCCTCAGCTCGCGACCGTGGAGCTCGGGAAAGGCGCGCCAGCGCCACGGCTGCTCCAGGGGGTCCGGACGCTCGGGCTCGAAGGAGCGCTGAGCGTCGAGAGGCGCCGATGCCGTGGGCAGGAAGCTGGCCACGAGTACGACGACCAGGAGAGGGAACTGGCGAATCATGACGGATGAAAATGGCCGAATTCGGGGGTGTCCACAATGAAGAGGCGTCGGATCGGGCTGCGTCCCGGGATCGTGCTGTGCACGCTGAGTTCGCTCCTCCTCGCGGTGGGCTGCGAGCCCGCCTCCGAGGGCTCGGGACCCCCGCAGGAGACCCCGGGTGAGCCCGAGGAGGCCGCCGGCCCGCCCGCCGAAGTCGGCCGCCTCGTCATCGTCGGCGGCGGCCTGGCCGACGACAACGAGGACGTCTACCGCTCGATCCTGGAAGGCAGGGAGGGCGAGGGGCCGCTCTGCGTGGTTCCCACGGCGAGCAGCCGCCCCCGGGAGTCCATGGAAGGCTACGTCTCGACCTTCGATCGCCACGGTGGGGAGGGGACCGCGACCGGGGTCTTCCTGACCACCGACGACCCGGCCGCAGCCCGCTCGCCGGAGACCGCGGACCGGCTCCGGGGCTGCTCGGGCATCTTCTTCACCGGTGGGGACCAGTCCCGGATCGTCGAGGTGTTTCTTCCCGGCGGCGACACGACCCAGGCTTTCCGGGCCGTCCGGGAGCGCTTCCTGACCGGCGCGGTCGTCGCGGGAAGCAGCGCGGGCGCGGCGATCATGAGCAACCCGATGATCGCCGGCGGCTCGAGTCGGGGGGCCCTGGAGCACGGGGTCCGGGCCCGGGAGGGCGGCGACGGCGTCTGGCTCCGTGACGGCTTCGGCTTCTTCGGGCCGGGCCTGGTGGATCAGCACTTTCTGGCCCGGGGCCGTATCGGCCGCCTCCTGGTGGCGTCGATCCGGGTCCGGGACGTGGACTGGGGCTTCGGCGTGGACGAGAACACGGCGCTGGTGGTCGACGGCGCTGACGCCCGCATCGAGGGCGCCTCCGGCGTGCTCTGGATCGACGCCTCCGACGCCGTGCCCGAGAGCGGAGACGAGGGTGCCACCGGCGTCCGCCTCCACCTCCTGGGGGCCGGGGACCAGATCGATCTGGCCGCCGGAGCGGTCACCGCGGCAGGGGAGAAGGATCCGCTCGAGGGCGGGGCTCTCGGGGTCGAGCAGCCCTCCGAACCCTTCGCCGACTACGCCTTCCTCGAATTCCTCACGGACTTCGCCGCCGCCGGCGCGGTCGAGGCCGGCTTCGCCGCCCACGGATTCCGGTTCGCCGTCGAGAAGCTGGACGGGTTCCGGGCCGGCTCCTACGGTCCGGGCGGGGTCGAAGGCGCGCCGAGAGGCTTCTTCGCGGGCCCGATCGGCCTCTCCTTCGTCCGGCGCTGAGCCGGCCGGGGCCGGACCGCCGGGTGGGCGAGGGGGCCCGCGGTCGGGTATGGAACGTCCGGGCTCCGGCCGTGTGCTTCGTTAGCGAGGCGTGATCCCCCCCATCACCTCCATTTCAGCGCGGAAAGGACACGAGCGTGGCCGATTCCTCCGATCGACTTGCGGCGCCGGACCACCAGCCCCTGGAGTCCGGCGCCCTCTACCGCTCCTGCGAGCTGGAGCGCTTCGACTTCGAGACCACCGACGACCTGGACGATGTCACGGAGCTCGTCGGCCAGGCCCGGGCCTCCCGGGCCGTCCGCTTCGGGATCGGGATGGGCGGCGACGGCTACAATATCTTCGCCCTGGGGCCGGAAGAGACCGACAAGCGAACTCTGGTCCGCCACTTCCTGGAGGACGAGGCCGCCGAAGAGGAGGTCCCGCCGGACCTCTGCTACGTCAACAACTTCGAGGAGCAGAACCGGCCCCGGGCGATGATCCTCCCCTCGGGCACCGGCCGGGAGCTCCGGGATGACCTGGACGCCGTCCTCGAAGAGCTCCGCTCGGCGCTCGAGGCCGCCTTCGACAGCGAGGAGTACCAGAGCCAGCGGCAGGCCCTGGAGCAGCAGATGGGCGAGGAGCAGCAGGAGTCCTTCGAGGCGCTCCAGGAGAAGGCACAGGAGAAGGGGCTGGCGGTGATGCGGACGCCGGCCGGCTTCGTCTTCGCGCCGATGGAGGACGGCGAGGTGATGTCTCCCCAGGAGATCGAGGAGCTCCCCGACGAGGAGCAGGAGCGGCTCGAGCAGGAGATCGAGGACCTCCAGGAGGAGCTCCAGGGAATTCTCCGACAGGTGCCCCGGAGCCAGCGTCGGGCCCGGGACGAGATCCGGAAGCTCAACGAGGAGATCGCCCGGGTCACGGTCCAGGACCTCTTCTCCGAGCTCCGGCGGAAATACAGTCACCTGGATCAGGTCACGGATCACATCGATGGGGTGGCCCGGGACATCCAGGAGAACGTGGGCCAGATCCTCGGCGACCAGCAGGGCCAGGGCGGCGGACCTCAGATGATGGGGGCCGCGGGAGGCCAGGGCCGATCGGGCGTCGGCGACGACCCGGCGCTGCGGCGCTACCGGGTGAACCTCATGGTCGACCACTCCGAGGCGGAGCACGCCCCGGTCGTCTACGAGGACCACCCGACCTATCAGAATCTCGTGGGCCGGGTCGAGTACCTGCCGGTCATGGGCGCCCTGATCACGGACTTCAACCTGATCAAGCCCGGCGCGCTGCACCGGGCCAACGGGGGATACCTGATCCTCGACGCCCGCCGGCTTCTCCTCCAGCCCTTCGCCTGGGAGGGCTTGAAGCGGGCCCTCCACTCGGGCGAAGTCCGGATCGAGTCGCCCCGGGAAGCCCTGGGGCTGGTGAGCACGGTCTCCCTGGACCCCGAGCCCCTGGAGGTGGACGTGAAGGTCGTCCTCCTGGGGAGCCGCCTCCTCTACTACCTGCTGGCCGAGCACGATCCGGACTTCAGCGACCTCTTCAAGGTCGAGGCGGACTTCGACGACCGGATGGACCGGGACGAGGAGAGCGAAGCCATCTACGCGCGACTGGTCGCCAGCCTGGTCCGCAAAGAGGAGCTCCGACCCTTCGACCGGAGCGCGGTCGGTCGTGTCATCGAGCGGAGCGCCCGCATGGTCGGCGATTCCGAGAAGCTCTCGGCCCGGACGCGGCGGGTCCTGGACCTGATCCGGGAAGCCGACCACTGGGCCGGGGAGGAAGGGACCGAGATCGTCTCGGCCACCCACGTGCAGCGGGCGATCGACGAGTGGGTTCGACGGTCCAGTCGGGTCGAGGAGCGCATCCGGGACGACATCCTCCGGGGCACCATCTACATCGACACCGAGGGCGAGGAGGCGGGCCAGGTGAACGGTCTCTCGGTGATCCAGCTCGGAGAGTACGCCTTCGGGCGTCCGAACCGGATCACCGCCCGGGTCCGGATGGGCTCCGGCGAGGTCGTCGACATCGAGCGGGAGGTGGAGCTCGGCGGGCCGATACACTCGAAGGGCGTGATGATCCTCAGCGGCTTCCTCGGCGAGCGTTACGCCGCCGAGCGTCCCCTGGCACTGGCCGCGAGCCTGGTCTTCGAGCAGTCCTACGGCGGGATCGAGGGCGACAGCGCCTCGTCGGCGGAGCTCTACGCCCTTCTCTCGGCGATCTCGGGCGTGCCGCTCCGCCAGTCGGCGGCGGTCACGGGCTCGGTCAACCAGCACGGCAAGGTCCAGCCCATCGGGGGCGTGAACGAGAAGATCGAGGGATTCTTCGACATCTGCCGGGAGCGGGGACTGACCGGCGAGCAGGGGGTCCTGATCCCGGCGGCCAACCGGAAGCACCTCATGCTCCGGGACGATGTGCGGGAGGCGGTGGAGGCCGGCGACTTCCACGTCTGGCCCGTGGAGCACGTGGACGAGGGGATGGAGATCCTCACGGGCGTGGCCATGGGCGAGCGGGACGACGAAGGGACGTTTCCCGAGGGGACGGTGAACCGGATGGTCGCCGACCGGCTGGACGCGCTCGCCGAGCGGCGACAGCAGTTCCGCTCCGGAGCCGCGGGGGAGGACGAAAGGTGATGACCGAGGAAGGGGCCCGCCAGCGGATCCGGAGCATCCTCCTGGCCATCGATCCCTCGCCCGACGCCCGGGCGGCCCTGGAGGTGGTCTCCCGGCTGGCCGCGCTCCTGGAGGCGGAGCTCCAGGGGCTCTACGTCGAGGACGAGACCCTGATGCGACTGCCCGGCGGGTCGCTGCTGCGGGAGGTGGACGCCGTCTCGGGGCAGATCCGGCCCCTGGAGTCCAACGAGCTCGAGCAGCAGCTCCGGGCCGAAGCCGCCCGGACCGGGCGGGAGCTGGCCCGGGTCGCCGACGAGTGGGGCGTTCGCTGGTCCTTCCGGGTCTCCCGTGGAAAGGTCCCGAAGGAGGTCTCCGCCGCCGCCACCGAGAGCGATCTCGTCACCGTCGGGGTCCGGAGCCACCGGGCCGGCCGGGGTCTGGGATCCACGGCCCGGGCCCTGGTCCGGGAGACGGAGCGGCCGGTGATGCTCATCCGCCGGGGGATGCGCCTCGGCGACCGGGTCCACGTCCTGGACGACGGAAGCGACGAGGCCCGGACGGCCGTGGCCCTTGCTGAAGCCCTGACCCGGCGCCCCGACGCGACGCTCACCATCGACGTGGCCGGCGAGCCCGACGACGTCGAGGAGCGCCTCCGGGCCCACCGGGAGCGGCTGGACGTGGCCGGGCGACGTGAGGTCCGGGTCCAGCCGGTGCCTCCCCCCGGCCCGGGCTCCACCCGACCGATGGAGGAGAAGTGCGGCCTGCTGGTCCTCCCCCGGAGCCAGATCCGGGAGGACGTGGAGCTGGACGAGCTCCTCCAGGAGTCGGAGTGCCCGATCCTGGTGGTAGGCTGAGCCCACTTCTCGACCTCAGCCGCCGGCCTCCTCTTCGGCGAAGGCGGCCAGACCCACCACCGTTCCACAGGGCGAGCGGAGGGAGATCTCGTCGGCCCCGTAGAAGGTCTGCCGCCGGGGGACCACGACCTCGGCCCCGTGGGGCGCCAGCCGCTCTTCCGCCCCTTCCACGCTGTCGACCCTGAGGAAGAGGGTCGCCGGTCCTCGCATCACCTCCTCTTCCAGGTCGGGAAGGTCGGCGGCGACCGACGCCCGGCTCTGGATCATCAGCTCGATCCCGTCCCGCTCCAGGATCACGAAGCCCAGTCGGTCACCCTCGGGCACTTCGGTGGTGACCTCGAAGCCGAGTCCTTCGGTCCAGAAGGGCAGGCAGGGCTCGATGGCCTCGACGAAGACGATGGGGGTCAGGGACTGGACGTGCACGGGGGCCTCCGTGGGCTGTTGTGCGAGGACGGACGGAGCCGCGACGAGTATCGACCCACCAACCTACCGGTCGGTCGGGCCCCCGTCTTGAAGAAATCCGCCATCGGGGGGCGAGGAGGTCCGTCGGTACGCGCCCGGCGGGACCCCGGCCAGGGCGGTGAACTCCCGGGTCAGGTGCGCCTGATCGGCGTAGCCGCACTCCAGGGCGATGCGGGTGAGGCGGGTTTCGGGCTCGTCCCGGATCCGCTCCGCCGCATGTCGGAAGCGGAGGATCCGGGCCGCTTCCTTGGGAGTCACGCCCACGGCGTCCCGGAAGCGGCGGAGGAGCTGACGCGTGCTTAGACCGACCTCACGGGCGAGGTCGGGAATCGAGACGCTTCCGGCGGTGCGGCCGAGGAGCTGGCCGGCGCTCCGGACCCGGGGGTCGGCCTCGAGAGAGCTCCGGGACGATCGCCTGGTCAGGACGTCGGCGAAGACGGCGATGCGGCGGGTCCCTTCCCCCGCGTCGAGGATCCGCTCCCGGAGGAGCCCGGCGGCCGGACCCCAGAGGTCCGCCAGGGGCAGCACGGCGTCCGTGAGCTCGCCGGCCGGAGCGCCGAAGTAAGGAGAGGCCCCGCCGGGTCGGAAGCGAACGCCCACGAGCTCGACCCGTCCCCGGTGGAGCACCGTCGCCGCAGCCGTCATGGTGCCGACCACGCGGCAATCGGGTCCAGGGGAGCCGTCGGCCGTGGTCGGTGCCCTTCCGGTGAGGGAGACGATGACGTCGGCGCAGCCGTCCGGGAGGATCCGGTGGTGGGAGGGCGGGGCGTCGGTTCCGTTGCGCTCCAGGGTCCAGAAGCACTCCACGTCCGCGGCGAGCCGGGGCGGGG
Source organism: uncultured Gemmatimonadaceae bacterium (assembly GCA_964567985.1). GTDB lineage: Bacteria > Gemmatimonadota > Gemmatimonadetes > Longimicrobiales > Gaopeijiaceae > CAZMPV01. The sequence continues at coordinate 96 of CAZMPV010000046.1, read as the reverse complement.
AGGGGTGTTCCCGGTAGCGGACGGCGGCATCGATACTCATCCCGACAAAGATAGCGCCGCCCCGCCTCTTGCGCCGCCGCCCGCATACCTGCAGAA